>NZ_NEWJ01000049.1:0-19545 GCF_002135045.1 Halorubrum sp. SD683 | reverse complement strand
TCGACGATGGCGTCGAGCGGCTCGGGCCGAAATTCTATTACCCCAAGTTCCGCAAGTTCCGCTAGCCTCTGGCCGAAGGCAGGACGGTCTTCACACATACCCGTCTTTGCCAGGCCAGAGGCACTAATACTCCTGGTTCCGCCAGTCTACTGAAGAGCGACGGAGGAAAGCAAGTACGTAGTCAACGAATTGACCGCCACCATCCTGGGGAGGGGAGGGGGGTAGATTCGCCTCTATCGCCGGGAACTCTTCGAACAACCGACACAACCTCCTCGATGAAGCGGGAAATTTGGGTGGTAAGTGACAAGAGTCTCGCGCTTCAGCCCCTCTGAGTTAGTGCTCTACCTCGCTGCTGTATGGCAATTTAACACGCCTCCCGACGGGGTACCGACATTTACCGATGGGACGGTCACAACGGGAAATGCATCCTCTACTCGGGTCTCCACAAACTTCTCGCAGATGTGAGATCGCCCCGAGGGCGTTGTCTGTAATTTACTAGAATTAATAATTTAAACGCGGTTTTTATATATCGACTCCGTCCGAATACTAGCTAATGTCCTATCTCGTACAGAGCCACTCTCTCCGAGGTCGGTCCTCTGTCCGACCGAAATCGGATGTATAACACCAGCGACCATCCCGCGGAACGCACACACCCTCCGTAACGATCGTAAGGTAACTCGAAGTGACCCCACCTCGCAAATCGAAGCGACTCACGTCGGATCGTCGCGGCCAGACGCTCCAAGACTACGTCATCGGGGTGTCGATATTTCTCCTCACGACTGCGTTCGTCGTGGGATTCATCCCGACTCTCTTCACACCGTTTACGGCGCCTGTTGACGCTTCACAGACCGCACAGGCCGATAGGTACGCCGCCGAAGTCCTCGCGGAGATCACTCAACCAGACTCGAAGAACGTGCTCGACGGCGCTGGCACTGACTCGTTTTTCGCGAACGAGTCTAACTTAGACGGAATACCGACGGCCGAACAGAGTGAGGTGAACGTGACGCTCGTCGACGGAAACGGGACGGTCCAACATACAGTCGGTCCACCGTATCAGGGCGAGTCCACGGCCGCTGCGACACGCGTCGTCGTCCCGGAGTCGGGCTACGTAGGGAACCACACCTGTACGGCCACCTGTCGTATCGAGGTGCGACTATGGTAGCCGGTCCGCCGAAACGGCGACCGCCGTCCGACGCGGATCGCGGGCAAGCGTACACTCTCGAAGGCGTTATTTCCGCAGTCGTGATCCTCACGGCGCTACTGTTAGCGACGACTGCGGTGGTAATTACCCCCACAACGGCCGGAACGATCGATCGCGACACAATGGCACAGTTGGGGACGCAGACGGACGACGTTCTCGCGACCGCTCACGAGCGGGACGCGCTTCGTGAAGCCGCACTGTACTGGGACTCCCAAGACGGACAATCGGGGTGGCCGACCGCGTACCAGCCCGGCGATGACTGCCCCGACACGATAGCGGACGAGCCACTCACGCTGTGCCTTCTCCTCGAAGAGACGTTCACTTCCCGGTTCTATCGGTACAACGTCTATCTGGATTATCAGACGCAGGGGAAGACGACGGAGACGGAGCCGCTGTTCGTCCAAGGAACTCCCGGTCGAAACGCGGTCACCGCGACCCGTTCGATAGCGCTTCACGACGGGATGGAGTTGACACACAGTCCCGGCGGTACCCTCGGGGGGAACGTCTCGAAGTTCTACGCCGAGGACCTCGACGACCCGACCTTGGTAAACGTGGTCGAAGTTCGGGTGATCGTCTGGTGATCCCGAAACTCGACGACCGCGGTCAACTGATGCTCGTGGGGGCGGTCGTGATGGCAGCGAGCCTATTGGCACTCGTCGTCGTGCTGAACTCTACAATCTACACCCAAAACACCAATCCCGGAAATTCTCTCGGGGAGATGAACGAAGTAGAGCGACAGTTGGAAGTCGTTCGAACGGATGTCGACCGCCTCACCGACCGGCTTGAACAACGAGACGGCTACGTCGACATCCACGAGTTGAACGCGACGTTGACCGTTTACAGCGATCGGAAGGCGGAGCAGATCGTCGACCGGCGGCCGGCGTATCTTGATGTGACGTTGAACGAGAGCGCGTCCGAACTCGAAAGGGAGGTTCTTCGGCAGCGCAACCGCTCACGAGCCGTCCTCTCGCGGGCGAACCAAAGCCACTGGACCCTCGTGGAGGACGCGACGTTCAACGAATCCACCCCGTTCGAGCTCGTCATAGAACCGCGGAGCCCGACGCCGACGACGTTCATCGCCAGGGGTGAAGACGGCGGCGATTGGCGCCTCAACGTTAGCCAAGGCCCGTCGAATACCGTCAGCGTCGACGTCACGTACGACAACGGAACCACGGTCAGTGAGTCGGTCTCGGGGAACGCGACTCGGGTGAACGTCACTGGTGGAGCGATCAACGGGACCCAGCGCTTCGCGTTCGCTCCAGGACTGAACGCCCCGTACGACCTTCGCGTTGAAAACGGTCACCGGTCCGACGGTGCGTATCATCTCCTCGTCGACGAGGCCAGCGACGTCGATTCCGGGAACTTCCACACCGACCCGGGTGACGGTCAGCCGTACGTGAGCCGCGAGCTGTCGACTGCCGTCGTCGATGTCGAATACGTGAGCGACAAAGTGTCTGCGGAGTCGCAGATAACGGTTCGGATCGGTGGTGATTCGGAATGAAAGGCATCGGTGTAACAGACCGGCTTCGCGGCGACCGGCGGGGAGTTTCGGTCGCGTTGACACACGTTCTCACGATGGGGATTACCTCCGTGCTGATCGCCGGGCTTATCATCACTGCGGGCGGCGCGGTCGAGACGCAGCGTGAGCGGGCGGTAGAGGGCGAACTCACGACGATCGGAGAACGGATCGGGACCGAACTCACGGCACTGGACCGCGTCGCCGACCCGACGAACTCGACGATGACCGTCGAGACGTCACATCCCGAGCGGGTCGTGAACTCGCGCTACCGAGTGCGACTGACATCGAATTACGGAGACTGTCGGTCGGACGCCTGCCTCGTGCTCGAATCGCGGGCGATCGAAGCCCCGGTCGTGATCCCCGTCCGCGACGACATCGACACCGTCGAGTCGACCGCCTTCGGAGGGGAGATCAGACTCGTTCACAACGGGACCGCGGTCCGCGTGGAGCGTGTGTAGCCATGACTGCGAACGAGCGCGCCGTAAGCGATATGGTCGGATTCGTCCTCTCGTTTTCACTCATCCTACTCGCTGTCAGCGCCGTGTACACCGGCGGATTCGCCGCTATCACCGAACAACAACAGGAGGAACAGATACACAACACCGAGCGCGCGATGTCGGTGCTCGCGGAGAACTTTCACGACATCGAGCGGGGAAACGCCCCGACACGGGCGGGCGAGTTCCGACTCTCGGGAGGCACGCTATCGCTGGACCGTACCGCGAGGTTCACCGTGTCTGTTGGACTCGATAACGGGACGTTCGCGGAGACCGTCCGAACCGGGTCACTCTCGTACACGAAAGACGAGACCGAGATAAGCTACGAGAACGGGGCGGTCCTACGGACGAACGACGGCTACGGATTCGTGTCACGCCCACCGACCGTGACGTGTCGAGACGGGGAGGCGATCATCTCGTTGGTCGAGATCGATCCGCGCGGTAACGTCACATCGACGAGTGTGGACGGATCGGTACTGGTCACGGTCGCGAAGCAGGATTCCGGAATATACTATCCGAGGCGGGAAAACGGGACCGTCGTCAACGAGGCCGACGTGGCCCAAAACGTAACGATCCAGGTCGAGGAGTCACGCCACGAGAAAGCTTGGGAAGGGTGGTTCGCCGAACGCGAGGGATGGAACCAGACGGCGGCGGGCTACACGTGCGAGGCCGATACCGTATTCGTTCGGACGACCAAGGTGACGGTGGGGCTCTTGCCTTAACAGGCCCGTGACGGCAGGGCCCGGTCAAGTCCGAGACGAGCGGTTCGATTTCGATCGGCTGAGCGATTCACTCACTTGTCGGCGGTCTCGATGATGACCTCGTTCGTCGTCAGTCTGATCTCGAACCCGCCGGCGACCTCCTTGCCCTCCTGGTCCTCTATCTCCAAGAGTGCGATCGCGTCGTTGTAATTGGGATCGCCGATATCGTCTTTCGCGCTCTCCCACGTGGCGTCCGGGTCAGTGATCTCGAAGAGGAACACCACTTGGTTGTCCTCTAGCTGTAGGTGTCCCGTCTCGTTGAGCAGTGGGCCGAGAACTTCTTCGGCGTTGCGTTGCCGGTACCTCGTCTCTATCACCGCCATCTCGTCGCCGTTC
The DNA here is from genome assembly GCF_002135045.1 of Halorubrum sp. SD683. Lineage (NCBI taxonomy): Archaea > Methanobacteriati > Methanobacteriota > Halobacteria > Halobacteriales > Haloferacaceae > Halorubrum > Halorubrum sp. SD683. The sequence continues at coordinate 15,234 of NZ_NEWJ01000049.1, read as the reverse complement.
TTGAGCACTCTGACGTTCTCCGGGTTCTCACCCGCCGACGCGTCCGTGCGGAGGTTCACCGAGCCGAGATCGTCGCAGTTGTAGTGATACCACGTCGTTCCGTCGTACGTGTCCGCCCCAGCGTAGTCGTAATCGGCACACGACCACTGCGTCGCTCGGATCGACACTGTCGCTCCCGCCTCGACTTCGAACTCGTGAGTCCACTCGGAGAGCTGGGTCTCTCGGTCGTTGAGGTTCTGTTCGGCGGTGACGGGGTCACCGGGATCGTACGGTCCGTCGGGCCACGGCCGCATCTGTTCGTCGTCGGTTACGACTCCCATCGTAACCGGGGCCCAGTATTTTCGCATACCGCCCCACCAGATGGGTGTCTGACTGGACACCTCCGTTCCCAGGACCGTCGTCGAGACAGTCGCGTTCTCCGAGACGCTGATTTCGCTTTCATTCCCCCCGACGCCGAAGTCCACGCCTTCGGAGATCGTTACCGTCACCGAGTCGTCGTCGGGATCGGCGTTGTCGAGGTCGTACGTCGAATTCGTCGAGACTTCACTTTCGAGGTATTCGCCCCACACGTCGGCGTAGCGGCTCTCGACGGTAACGGTCATTTGCGACGCGTTCGAACAGTTCGCCATCAGTTGAGAGTACTCGCGAGACCGTTCACGAGAGTATTCGAGGTTCTTGGTTGCCTGGAGCGTCTCCACCTGTCCGCCGGCGCTGCCGTTGATATTCACAGACGGAAACGTCAGCGTTCCGTCCTTGTACTCCATATCGGGGGGTGAGATCATCTCGTTGCCGCTCGGCGTCCCTTTCCAGATCCCACCGCCCTGATAGGTGACGGTCGAGTAACCGTCGCTCTCGTAGTGAAGCGATCCCATCGGAATCACGAACGGGGTACAGCTCGGGCCGCCGTCGAGTTCGATTACCATCTCCGCGTTGTCGGCGACGCGTACCGATTGCCCCTCGCTGGGGTCGAAAGCGAGCGTGTGTTCGAGGTTGTCGCTGAACGCGACCTCACTCAGCCGGGAGTCAATCTCCCGCATCGTCTGTTCCGCGTCTTGCCCCTGAATTTCGCCCCTGAGATCGCCCATCATGGCCGTTCCGAAGTAGAGAGTTACCGACGCTGCTACGACAATCATCCCGATCAACAGGACGAACCCGATGAGGGTCGACTGCCCTCGTTCCCGTCTTCGAGGTGTGGTGGGCGGTGTCATGGGTATTCTCGACGAAGCAGCATCAAGTGCCCCGGCAGGATGTTATGAAAACGTCGTCAATCTGAAATTGATAAGCTTTCGGTCAAAGTATTGCGTATGATAACTACTGGTGTGGATCAGGCCCCAGTACCCTGTGAAGGTCGAACTGGACTCTCCCATTTCAACCCCCCCTTTATTTAGCGGCTCACCCCGCTGCTGTCTGGCGATTCAACACGGCCGCTCAGAGACATGAGGGTGCCCAACTCTGCCGCCGCGGGATGGCTTTCCGGCCGGTGCGTTCCGAAGCGGCCACGGCGAGCCGTGGATATATTTCGGCGGCGACCTTTCCTGTATCCGTGACCGAGCGACTCTACCTCGCGGACGACGCGGTGACGACGTTCGAGGCGACCGTCGAGCGCGTCCTCTCGGACCCGGCCCGGATCGTCCTCGACCGGACCCACTTCTACCCGACCGGCGGCGGGCAACCGCACGACACCGGGACGATCCGGGCGACCGACGGCGACGGGGACGCTCCATGGCGCGTCGTCGACACCGAGATGGCGGACACGGTCCACCACGAGGTCGAACCGACCGGAGACGCTGGTAGTTCGGACGAGGCACCCGCGCTCCCGGAGCCGGGAACCGACGTAACCTGCGAGATCGACGCCGACCGCCGCGTGGCGCACTCGCGGTACCACACCGCACAGCACCTGCTGTCGGCGCTGCTGCTCGACGAGTTCGACGCGCAGACGACCGGGAACCAGCTGTACGCCGACCGGGCGCGTCTCGACGCGGCCTACGAGCGGTTCACCGACGACGACCTCGACCGGATCGAGGCGCGGCTCAACGAGCTCGTCGCCGACGCGCGACCGGTGTCGAGCTACACGATGGACCGCGAGACCGCGGAGGCGACGCTCGACACCGACCGGACGCGGATCGACCTCCTCCCCGACTCGATCGAGGAGCTCCGGATCGTCGAGATAGCTGGCGCGGACGAGGGCGACGAGCCGTATGACCGCACCGCCTGCGCGGGGACGCACGTCGCGAACACGTCCGACATCGGCGAGGTCGTCGTCACCGGTCGAGAGACGAAGGGGCCCGAGGAGGAGCGCGTCCGCTTCGCGCTCGCCGAACACGTCGACGTGGAATGACGGGGGAGACGCCGGCGGCCCGGTCGGCGTCCGCCCGCGACTCTCCCCGGCGCTCGCCAACGCCTCCACCCGGCGTCCGTCTGCGATCCCGCCGTTTATATACGATCCGCGGTAGGTTCGGGCATGAAGTTCTGCGACGAGTGCGGATCCATGATGAAATCCGGCGCGGGCGAGGACCACTGGGTGTGTGACTCCTGCGGGTACGAGATCGGGCGCGAGGACGGCGACGACGAGTGGACGACCCAGTCGCAGGTCGAGTCCGAGATCGTCGACGTGAGCGACGCCGAGGACAAGGGGCTCCCGACGACGACCGCGCAGTGTCCCGAGTGCGACAACGATCAGGCGTACTGGTACATGCAGCAGATCCGCGCGGCCGACGAGTCTGAGACCCGCTTTTTCGTCTGTACCGAGTGCGAACACAAGTGGCGCGAAGACGACCACTGACCGGCTCTTCGACCCTCTGACCGCCTCCCGCTGCCCGTCCGTTTTATTCCCGTCCGGAGAGATACGAGTCCATGGAGCCACCGGTCGTCCCCCGCGACCGCCTCGACGGCTGGACGCTCGTCGCGGAGACGACGGAGCGCCCCTTCGAGGCGGGACCGGTCTCGGTCACCGCGGGCACGGCGCGCTACGAGCGCGAGACCCCGCCGCCGCGGCCGTTCTTCTTCGCGAGTCGACTCCGCGTCTCGCCGGAGACCGGACCGAACCCGGCGCTCACGCGGCTCGTCGAGTCGCGGGCCCGCGAGGGGTTCCGCGACCGCCTCGCCGAGCGGGACATCACCGACCTCGCGCGGCACGACGAGCGACGCATCGACGTCGACGATCCGGACGCGTCGCGCGCGACGCTCACCGTGTCCCACGGGCACTGCGAGGTCGACGGCGAACGCGTCTCGGTGGAGGCGCTGCTCGCGGTGTGGGAGGCCGGAGAGTACCTGTTGGCGGGCGGCGCGTACCCGAGCGGTGACGACTTCGAGGCGACCCGACGGGAGGTGTTGTCGCTCGTCCGCGGGGTTCGTCCCCCGGACGACGACGCGGTCGAGCGGTAGGGACCCGTCAGCAGTCGACCGCGCCGGCGCTCGAACCGATCGGCGATCCGTCGTCCTCGTAGTCGGCGTCGCCCACCGACCCGGTGAACATCGGGAACCGTAGCTCGTAGGTGTACAGCACGTCGAACGCCGCGAACGGGTCTCCCTCAGCGATCGCCTGCCGCGCGGTCAGTCGCACGCCCGCGGCGAGCGTCACGATCGGTTCGCCGCCGAGTCGCCCGGCGGTCTCGACGCCGAACTCGTTGCCCGCGGCGGGGTCGGTGAGTACGGAGAGGTGGATCACCGTCTCCATCGTCGCGCTCCCCTCGTCGCCGCCGATCGCGATCGGGTACCCCGTTCCGGCGAAACACCGCGTGATCGGGCCGACCCGACTCCCGCTCGCGTTTGCTTCGGCGCCGATGGTCCCCGGACCGCCCGCGGCCCCCGCGACCGACGCGTGGGCGCCCGCCGCCGCCAAGCGAACGACCGTTTCCGACCCTGCGGCGTGCTCCGACACCGCGGGCTGGCCCGCGGCCGCGCCGGCGCCGACGGTCGCGAGGAGGAGCAGCAACGCGAACGTGAGGGCGCGGACGCGGGTTCCTGCGGGGCGAGTCATCTGTCGACCCTTGGTTCGGCCGGGTTAAATCTCCGCGGTCGGCGGTATCAGTCGAGAGAATCGCCGCCGAGCAGCCCGTCGACGAGCATCTCCGCGGACGCGACGTTCGTCGCCAGCGGTACGTCCTTCACGTCGCAGACCCGCAGCAGCGCCGAGATGTCCGGCTCGTGCGCCTGCGCGGTCAGCGGGTCGCGGAGGAAGACGACCCCGTCGATCTGGTCGCCCGCTATCATCCCGCCGATCTGGAGGTCGCCGCCGAAGGGACCGGAGGCCTGCCGGTTCACGGAGAGGCCCGTGGCCTCCGCGATCCGCTTTCCGGTCGTCCCGGTGGTCACCAGTTCGCACTCGCCGAGGGCGTCGGTGTGCGACTCGACGAACGCGACCATCTCGTCTTTCAGCTCGTCGTGAGCGATGAGCGCGAGGCGCATACAGGGGAGTCGCGGGGGCGTCGCTTAAGCGCTGGCCTCGTCGCCCGACCTGTCGCCGTCGCGGCCGTCCCCGCCGCGGGCCGTCCGCCTCGCGCCGGAGCGACTGAGCGTCACCGGCTACGCGCCGGCGACCGCCGGGACCGGCGCTCCGTCCGCGAGCCTCGTCCCCGACCACACCGGGGCGAACTGCGGCATCGCGCCCGCGATCGCCACGCACACCCACGCGATCAACAGCAGGTGGACGAGACCGCCGAGTCCCGGCGCCGCGTCGATGTCGCCCGGAACTACCCCCATACGCGGGAGGCGGAGCGCCTCCGCCCTCCGGCTGTCCCCGAAGACGCTCACGCCCCTCGCCGCGCGCCTACTTGAACCGGAACGTCTCCAGGTTCTTCGGCGCGAACGTCCGCATGTTGTAGTCGTGGTACAGCGACGAGGAGAGGTCCTGGACGGAACTCTCGTCGCCGTGGACGCACAGCACCTTCTCCGGGCGGGGGTTCATCGTCTTCACGAAGTTCTCTAACCCCTGCCGGTCGGCGTGGCCGGAGAAGCCGTCGACGACCTCGGTGCCCATCTCCAGCGTGAGCGTGTCGCCGCGGCTCCCGCCGCCCCAGCCGTCGACCGGGATCTCGTCCCAGCCGTTCTGGATCCGGCGCCCGAGCGTTCCCTGCGCCTGGTAGCCGACGAAGACGAGGTTCGAGTCCGGGTCGGGGCCGATGTGGCGGAGCCACGACATGATGGGCCCGCCCTCGATCATCCCCGAGGTGGAGATGACGATACACTCGTCCCCGTCGGCGACCTCCTGCCGCTCCTCCTCACCGGCGTCGATGTGGTTGAACTGGTCGGCGAGGAACGGGTTCTCGTCCTCGTGGAAGATGCGGTCTCGGAGGTCGTCGCGGAGGTACTCGGGGTAGGTGGTGTGGATCGCGGTTGCCTCCCAGATCATCCCGTCGAGGTGGACGGGCATCTCGGGGATCTCACCCTCGCGCATCGCCTCCTCTAAGACGAGCATGATCTCCTGTGAGCGCCCGACCGCGAAGGCGGGGATGACGACCTTCCCGCCCTGCTCGTACGTCTCGTTGATGACCTCCTTGAGCGCCTCCTCGGAGTCCTCCTGGTCGGTCTGGTAGTCGTTGCGGCCGCCGTAGGTGGACTCAAGCACGAGCGTCTCCACGCGTGGGAAATCGTTGACCGCGCCGTTGAACAGGCGGGTATCCTCGTAGTGGATGTCGCCCGAGAACGCGACGTTGTAGAGGCCGTCGCCGATGTGGAAGTGGGTGACCGCGCTGCCGAGGATGTGGCCCGCGTTGTGGAACGTGAGCTTCACGTCCGGGGCGACATCCGTCACGTCGCCGTACTCCAGCGGGATGGTGTGTTTGATCGCGTCGCGGACCTGTGCGGACTCGTACGGCGGCGTCCGCCCGTCCTTCGCGGCGACGTCGAGGTAATCGAGCGTGAGCAGCCCCATCAGGTCGCGGGTCGGCTCCGTCGTGTAGATGGGGCCGTCGTAGCCGTACTTGAACAGGAGCGGGACCAGCGCGGAGTGGTCGAGGTGGGCGTGGGTCAGGATGACCGCGTCGAGGGTCGCCGCGCCCGCGCCGAGCGCCTCGGGCACTTGGAGGTACGGCACCTCGCCCTCCGCGCCGGGCTTGTCGCCGCAATCGATGAGGATCCGGGTCTCGGGCGTCGAAAGGATGAATGCCGCCCGGCCGACCTCGCGGCAGCAGCCGAGCGTCGTGATCCGGACCCACTCGTCGTCGGACATCTCCTCGCGGTGGATCTGCCGGCCGACCCGTTCGAGGATGTCGCGGCGCTCCTCGCGCTCGTTCTTCAGGAAGCCGCGGACGTTCGAGACGGTCGAGGACTCTATCGGCGGCGTCCGAACGACCTCTGGGGTCCACCCGACCTCCTGGGTGATCTCGCGGAGCGTCGAGCCCCGGCGGCCGATCACCATGCCGGGCTTCTCGGCCTCGATGACGACCTCGCCGGTGTCCTCGTGGAAGTCGAGGTCTGTCACGCCGGCCTCTTCCGGGATCACGTCCCGGACCTCGTCTTCTGCCCGCGCCGGCGGCGAGAGGGCGCTCGGGTCCGGGCGGACCGTGATCCGCTTTCGGAGCTTCGAGGCCAGCCGTCGGATCAGGTCGCCGTCGCCGGCGAACCGCTTGGGGTCGCGCGTGTACACGACCAGCTCCGGTCCCTCGTATTTCACGTCGGTGACCGTGATGTCGTTCGGAATCTCCTGTTCGATCTCTGATTTCAACGTATCGAGTTGCTTGTCGACTTGACTCATATCTCACTGCGGGTCGTCGGGGCCGCCGTCGTCGAATCGCGCCGCGGGTCGCGCCGCGACACGCCGCCGATCGGTCGACCGTGACGGGTAGGCATAGTGGAAGTACTGTCCGTAGTGTTCCGTGCGGGAACAGCCAGCGAAAACCCGCTTGTCTCAGGCTACTGCCCCGCCGTTATAAAAGCCTTCGCAAAGGGCAAGCCCCGGGCGGCCGAACGCCGCCCATGCGCGTCACGCCGCAGACGGTCCGCGACGAACACGCCTGGGTCCGCGACCGCGCCGACGTCGTCGTCCCGGTCCTCAACGACACCCGCGACCGCCTCGGTCGACGGTTCGAGACGACGGTGGACGAGGTGGCGCCAGACGCCTACCGCCGCGAGGTCGACGCCGTCTTCGCCGACGGCGCGGTCGCGGTCAACGTCGCGGCCTGCGTCGGGCTCCTCCGCGACCTCGACGTGGCGGGCGACTACCCGGGCTTCGTCGTCGACGAGGTCCTCGGGCGCGAGCTGGCGGCGACGATCGCCGGCGGCCGTCCCCTCTCGCTGCTCGCGCAGGCGACGTTCCACGTCGCGGACACGCACGTGGACCGCGACGCGGCGGCCGAGGCGGACGGGGCCGGCGCCGGAACGGCCGGCGCCGACGACCTCGACGCCGCGCTCGCGGCGGGGTTCCAGACGCGGCTCCCCGGCTGGAACTGGCGGGAAGGGGAGAGCCCGTTCGCGGTCGACGCGGACGGGTGACCCGTCGCCGCCGCTCGACCGGAGCGCGCCCGCGCTACGAGGTGAAGCTCCGAATGAACCCGTAGGCCTTGTCGATCAGGGCGTCGGGGAGGAACCGCGCGAGGACGCCGACGCTCGCGACGGTGCCCGGCTGGACCCGCGCGGGCGGCTGCGTCGCGCTCGCGGCGTCGTAGATGGCGTTCGCGACGAGTTCCGGCTCGACCGAGCCGGGGCCGTCGCCGCCGATCAGCTGCGCGTCCTCGAACATCGCGTAGAACTCGTCGTACGCCTCGGTCCGCTCGATCCCCTCGCGCTCCTCGGGGTCGGCTTCCGACTCCGCGCGCTTCGAGAAGTTCGTCCGCACGGGCCCCGGCTCGACGACGACCACGTCGATGCCGAGGTCGTCGATCTCGTTGCGGAGCGCGTCCGACATCGCCTCTAGGGCGAACTTCGACCCGCTGTACACGCCGCCGCCGGGGATCGACACCCGCCCCGCGACGGAGGAGACGTTAACGATGGTCCCGTCGCGCTCGCGGCGCATCGACGGGAGGACCGCCCGGATCAGTCGGTGCGGCCCGTACACGTTCACGTCGAACTGCTCGTGGACCCGCTCCGTGGTCACGTCCTCGACCGGGCCGAACTGGCCGTAGCCGGCGTTGTTGATCAGGGCGTCGATCGCGCCCTCCTCGTCTAAGATCCGCTCGACCACGCGGTCGATGTCGTCCTGATCGGTGACGTCGAGCGTGGCGAGCTCGCAGCCCGCCTCGCCGAGCGCTTCGATGTCCGCCGGGTTCCGCGCGGTGGCGTACACGGTCCATCCCTCGTCGAGGAACGCGTGCGCCGCGGCGCGACCGATGCCCGAGGAACAGCCGGTGATGAGTGCCGTCTTCTGCACGCGTTTCCGGTCTGTCTCCGACGGCATAACTCTCCCGACGCGGGCGCGGCCGGCCCGCCGCGTCCCGGTCGGTTACAGCTCCTCGGTCCGGATCCCCATCGCCTTCGACGCCGGCGCGGTCCGCTCGAACCCCCACCGCTCGTAGAATCCGTCGACGTCCGCGAAGCGGTTGACGTACGCGCCGTCGGGGGCGTTCGCGCGGAGCCACGCGACGAGCGCGCCGACCATCGCCGTCCCGATCCCCCGGCCCTGATGCGGCGGCGCGACCGCCGTGTCCGAGAGGCGGAACACCGACCCGCCGTCGCCGACGAGCCGCGCCATTCCGACCGTCGACCCGAACGCCGTCTCGACGACGTGGACGCCGAACGTCGTGTTCGGGAGCCCGCGCTCGACGGCCTCCCGGGACCGGTCTGTCATGCCCGCCTCCCGCCGGAGCCGGCGGAACGCCTCGACGGAGGGGGTCGTCTCGCGGAGCTCGTACCCGTCCGAAAGCGGTGACTCGCCGAGTCCCCGGTCGGCGTCGGGAACATCGACCGCGTCGTCGCTCATGTGTCGGCGTTCGCGGCCGCAAAAGTAGTCGCTTCGGTGCCGCGCTGGCCCGCGCTACTCCTCGTCGTCGGCCTCGTCCTCGTCGGTCGCGAGCAGGTCGCGCTCGTCGAGGATCGACTCGATCTCGTCGACCGGCCGCTCGGCGTACTCAGGGTCGTCGACGGTGATCGTCGCGACGCCGACGCCGTCCGGGGACAGCTCGCCGTCGTTCGACTGCGCGAGGGTGTCGAGCGCGAGCCCGACCGCCTCGTCCGTCGAGATGCCCTCCTCGTACTCCGTCTCCAGGTAGTCGCGGAGGTCGCTGCGGTCGGAGCCGATCGAGAGCGCCTGCCACTCGTACGGCGTGCCCGACGGGTCCGTCTCGAACAGGCGCGGCTCGCCGTTCTCGATGCCGCCGACGATGAGCGCGACGCCGAACGGGCGCGCGCCGCCGACCTGCGTGTACTGCTGGATGTGGTCGGTGATGTTCTTCGTGAGCGTCTCGATGCCGACGGGCTCGCCGTAGCGGAGGCGGTTCACCTGCGCCTGCCGGCGAGCGAAGTCGATGAGCTGGCGCGCGTCGGCGACGTGGCCCGCGCTCGCGACGCCGACGTGGTCGTCGGCCTTGTGGAGCTTCTCGATGCTCTCCGGCTCCATCAGCGGGGAGCGGGCGCGCTTGTCGGCCGCGAGGACGACGCCGTCCTCGGCGCGGATCCCGACGCTCGCCGTCCCTCGTTTCACCGCCTCCCGGGCGTACTCGACCTGGTAGAGTCGGCCGTCCGGAGAGAAGATTGTGATGCCGCGGTCGTACGCCTGCTGTTGGGATTGGCCCTGCATGATATCACTCGGTGTCGAACGTCGTCGCGCCGACGCGGTCCGACTCGGTCTCCACGTCGCACGCGTCTCCGCGCACGACCGCGGGCCGCTCGGACCCCTCGAACGCGACGTCTCGCTGTGTCGAACTGGCGGTCGCGCGACCCATATATCTTTCCTCACAGGCACGTACCGTCCCCGAAATCCCCCGCACGCGGATTCCGACCGGCTCGCCGTCGACCTCGCTCACGCAGGCCACCGCCGCGCGCGCCTCGTCGACGTGGCCGTGTCTGACCCGGACGACCGCCTCCCCGGTCCCGTCGGCGTGCGCGAACGACAGAAGCGTGAGGTCCGCGTCGGCGCTGCCGGCGTCCCCGAGGAGGTTGCCGGCGCTGTACCACAGCGCGCGCTGGAACGCGCGCCGCCCGACCTCGGTGTCGGGCCACGTCTCGATCCCGACGGCGAGGTACCGCCACCGCGGCCGGAGGTGTTTGGGGAGGTGCTTCACGGCGAGATCACGCCGGGAGTTCGCGGACGCGCTCCGCGACGATCACCGCGACCTGGTCGTGAATGCGCTCGACGACCGTCACCGCGAACCCCTCGTCGGTGAACGCCTCGACCAGCGTGCCGACCGTCGCGGGGTCGTCGACCTCGGGGCTGTAGAACGGAGTCTCGGGGTCCGGCTCCTCGAAGAAGGCGACGTCGCCGAGGACGATCCGCCGAGCGCCCGTCTCGCTCATCACGCGGATCGCCTCGCGCTTCTCGTCGTCCGCGAGGTGGTGGAGCGCGAAGTTCGAGGTGACCACGTCGACCGGTCGGTCGGCGTCGATCCCGGGGTCGCGGAACTCGCCGTACGCGAACTCGACGTTTTCGAGGCCGCGGTCGGCCGCCTTCCGCCGCCCCTCGTCCATCATCCCCTCGCTGATGTCGCGGGCGAGGACGCGCTCGGCGTCCTCGGCGAGCGCCAGCGCGATGGCCCCGGTCCCGGCTCCCAGATCGAGGACCACGTCGTCCGCCCCCGGCGACGCGTGGTCGATCACGAGGCTCGCGCAGGCCTGGTACTCGTCGCTCTTCGAGTCGTCGTACGACGCGGCCTTCTCGGAGAACCGTTCGGCGTGTTCAGCGACCGTCTTCTTCATACCTGCCACGTCGGACCCCCGGCTCTATGAAGCCCTCGGAGCGCCGCTCCCGGTTACGCTCGACGAGGTCGCCCCACGCCCGGAGCCCCGCGCGGACGGCCTCGGCGTCGAAGCCGATCGCCTCGCCGACCGCGACCAACTCGCGGGGCGCGCGGAGTCCGAGGTGCGACCGCGCGTTCGCGCTCACGACGTACGGCGCGTCGTAGTGGGCGACGATCTCTCGGAGCTTCCGGAGGTCGGCGAGCGCCCGAACCCGCTTCCCGCCGGTCTCGTGGAGCGCGGGGCCGAAGTCGAACTCGACCCGGACGCCGTTGTCCCGTGCCGCCTTCGCGAGGACGTGGTTGAAGTCGCCGCCGCCCGCCATCGGCCGGACGAGGACGTCGACGCGGGCCTGCTCGACCGCGAACCGGTTCAGCGCGTCGTCGCCGCCGACCACGCAGACCACGGTTCGGTCGGACCGGTAGTTTCCGACCGCGCCCGAGGCGCTCGTCGGATCGTCGGCGTCGATCTCGACCGCGTCGACGACGTCGATCCCGTACTCCTCGCGGAGCGCCTCCGGGTCGCGAGCCGGGCTCTCGCCGCGGTCCGCAGCGCTCGGACCGCCGTCCCCGGCCGCCGTCAGCGCGTCGCGCGTCCGCACCACGATCCCGTCGTACCCGTGCCGGGCCGCGGTGGCGGCGTGGCGCGCGACGGTTGCCTCCCCGTCGGGATAGGCGTGAACGGCCTCGTACATGCCCCGCCGTTTCGCGGCCGAGCGTATCGGCGTTGCGCTTTCGGCACCCCGACGCCGGCCGCGTCCTGTCTCCTCGCCGCGTTCGCTTCCCTCCCATCGCCGACGCGACCGCGCCCCGCGTCGTCAGCCGTCTCCGACGGACTCTTCGTCCTTCTTCCAGTCGCGCCTGGCGTCCTCGCCGGTAAACCACGTCGCGATCCCGTCCGGGTCGTCCTCCTGGAAGGCGCGCCGCCGGCTCCATTCGACGGTCGCCTTCCCGAGCGCGATCGGGAGGAGGTACGGAACGAGGAGGACCGCGTCGGCGACGCCGTCGAGCAGCTCGGGAGCCAGTACCACATCGATCACGGCGATTCCGAATGTCACCGAAACGACCGTCAGTATCGCGACGACGAAGTAGAAGAAGACGACGCGCTGGGCGGCCTCGACCACCATGTACGGCGACTGGTCCTCGTAGGCGCGCTCGGCGAAGAACTCCCGACGCACCTCCCCGACCTGCGCGCCGCAGACGCCGAGCGTCGCCACTCCGACCGTGGGCGTGAGGTACGAGAGCGCCTCCCAGCCGACCGCCAAGAGCGGAAACATCATGAACGCGAACACCCCGAGCGACCGGCGGACGACGCGGAAGTTCCGCCGGTAGATCGGCGGGAGCCACGAGACGAGGTGAACCGGCTCCGCGTCGGTCTCCCACACCTCGTCTCGCTCGGCGTCCTCGTCGTAGCCGGTGATGTAGAACGAGCGGCCTTCGAGCCGGATCGGTCGCTCGGCGAACATCGCGGCGGCGGCGTGGGCGATCACGAGGGCGGCGACCTCTATCCAATACACCGCGAGCAGTTCACCGACGCGCCAGCCGAACCCGACGACGCCGGCGAGCGGGAGGAGGTTCGTCGCGACCACGAGGGCGAGGGCCGATCGGCCTCCTGCGGGAGGGCGGGACTTCATCAGTCCAGTGTAACGGGTCGCGAGCGCAAAAATACCCGACCGCTTTTGTCCGCCCGACGGAACGCTCTGACATGCCCGCCGATCTTGAGGAGAAGACGGACCGCTACGAGCGGATGCTCGCGGACGCGCTGGCCGTCGCGGAGCCGCGCCCGCCGGCGGACACGCCGCTGGGCGAGGCCGCGGCGGACGTGACCGAGATGGCGGAGTCGTACCTCGACGACGGCCGCCACTTCCGCGACGACGGCGACCCGGTGAACGCGCTCGCCTCCTACTCGTACGGCTACGGCTGGCTCGACGCCGGGGTCCGGCTCGGGCTGTTCGCGGTGCCCGACGACACGGAGCTGTTCACGACCTGAGCGCCGGCCCGCTCCGGGGCCCGCGCTCGCCGCGCCCGACGTGAGGGACGCGCTTATGCGGCGACGGCCGTCACTGAGTCCATGGACGAACTCGCGGACCTCACCGAGCGGCTCGTCTCGATCCCATCGCACGAGGACGAGACGGCAGCGGGCGACGCGATCGAGGAGTGGCTGCGCGCGGAGACGGACGCGACCGTCGAGCGCGACGACGCCGGCAACGTGCTCGCGGTCAGGGGCGCGACCGACGACCCCGATGCCGACTCGCTCGCGCTCGTCGGCCACCACGACGTCGTCCCGCCCGCGCCCGAACAGACGGCCGGCGAGGGGACGGAGGGCGAGTACGTCATCGAGCGGCGCGACGGTCGGATCTACGGCCGCGGCACGGCCGACATGAAGGGGTCGGTCGCGGCCGCGATGCTCGCGTTCCGGGACGCGACGCCGCCGGAGGGCAGGGAGCTGATCTTCGCCTCCTTCGTCGGCGAGGAGGTCGGCGGCGACGGGGCTCGCCACGCGATCGACGCGGGGTTCGCCCCGGAACGCGCGGTCGTCGCCGAGGGGTCGACGAACTACTCGAAGCCGGGCGTGACGGACGTCGCCGTCGCCCACCGCGGCCGCCGCGGGTCGCGGCTCGTCGCGCACGGGGAGGCGGCCCACGCCTCGGAGCCGGAGGCGGGCGAGAACGCGATCTACCGCGCCTGCGACGCGATCGACGCGGTCCGCGGGCTCGACGCCCCGGAGGCGACGGTCCTCGGGAACGACGTGTCGGGGTCGCTGGCGGTCACGATCGTCGACGGCGGCGAGACGTGGAACGTGATCCCGGAGCGCTGCGAGGCGACCGTCGACGAGCGTACCGTTCCGGGCGACCGAGCCGATCTGGCTGGCGTCGCCGACGCGACGGCCGGGGTCGAGCTCGTCGTCGATCAGGACCTCCCGCCGATGGCCTGCGGCGACGCGGCGTTCGCGGACGCCGCCCTCGACGTCGCCCGCGCAGTCCACGATGAGTCGGGCTTCGACGCGCCCGAACACGTCACCAAGCCGCACGCGACCGACGCCGGCTGGCTCGCGGGGGCGGGGACCGACTGTCTCGTCTGCGGGGCCTCCGAGCCGGGCGAGGCACACACCGACACTGAGAGCGCGAGCCTGGAAGCCCTCGACCGCTGTCGTCGGATCTACATGGGGGTCGCCGAACGGGAACTGTAGTGGCCGCGAGGGGGAGGCCCCGGACGGAGCGGGGACTCACGGGCGCCTCGCGCGACCCGTATGGAAGGGGTTTTATGCGCCCCGCGGAAAGTGTGCGCCACTATGGGAGACAAGTCGAAGGCTCAAAAGAAGCGTCTGGCGAAGGCGGAGCGCCAGAACACCCGCGTCCCCGCGTGGGTCATGATGAAGACGGACATGAACGTGACGCGAAACCCCAAGCGGCGCAACTGGCGCCGGAACGACCTGGACGAGTAAATGTCGACGAACGACTTCGAGGAGCGCGTCGTCACCGTCCCGCTCCGCGACGCCAAGGAGAAGCCCGTCCAGCAGCGCGCCGACTACGCGATGAAGATCACGCGGCAGCACCTCGCGAAGCACTTCTCCGTCGACGAGGGCGACGTGATCATCGACGGCTCCGTCAACGAGGCCGTCTGGGCGAACGGGCGCCAGAACCCGCCCAGCACGGTGCGGGTCCGCGCGGCTCGGTTCGTCGAGGACGGCGAACCGGTCGTCGAGGCCGAGCACGCCGAGTAACGTGTTACGGGCGACCTTCACCGGCTCGTCGTACGTGGGCGTGTTCGCCCGCGCCGTCGACGACCTCCTGTTGATCCGACCGGACGTCGACGAGGCGCTCGCCGAGGACCTCGGGGCGGAACTCGGTGCGGAGCCGCTGCTGACGACGGTCGGGAGGTCCAACACGGTCGGATCCCTCGCGACGGGCAACGAGAACGGGATCCTCGTCTCCTCGCGCGCGACCGAGCGCGAGAAGGAGCGGATCGCGGACGCCGCCGGCGTCCCGGTGCGCGAACTCCCGGGCGAGATCAACGCCGCCGGGAACGTCGTCCTCGCGAACGACTACGGCGCGTACGTCCACCCGGACCTCTCGCGCGAATCGATCCGGACGATCAAAGACGCGCTCGACGTTCCCGTGACCCGGGGCGATCTCGGGGACGTCCGGACGGTCGGAACCGCGGCGGTCGCCAACGACACGGGCGTGCTGTGTCATCCACAGTCGACGGAGTCGGAGCTTCAAGCGGTCGAGGAGGCGCTCGACGTCCGCGCCGACCTCGGCACCATCAACTACGGCGCGCCGCTCGTCGGCTCCGGCCTCCTCGCCACCGACGAAGGGTACGTCGTCGGTGACGACACGACCGGACCGGAGCTCGGCCGCATCGAGGAGACGCTCGGCTTCATCGACTGAACCGCGCTCCGCCTTCCCCC
>NZ_NEWJ01000048.1:0-20449 GCF_002135045.1 Halorubrum sp. SD683 | reverse complement strand
AAAAATGAGCCTCGATAAGCCGCTGCTGTCATGCGGTTCTTCGCTTAGCTAAAGACGAATGGTCCCGAGATTCATTCATAAACATGCGGTGCGGTGGCGCGTGCCTGCGAGCGGCCGCCCCCGGCGGCCGCGAGACAGCACGTGCGAGGGAGTCGGTGGTCCGGAGCGAAGCGGAGGACCACCGACAGGGCGAGAGCCCCGCTCTCGCTTACAACCGGACGTCGTCCGGTGACGAGGCTGGGGAGGCGTGAGGCGCGGTTGCTGTGCGGGCGGGGCGTTGGAGGAGTCCGCCACTGATCCGCGGTTAGCCATCTATAAATGAGCGAGTGAGCCTTCGGGAACGATCGCCTCGTGAGTGGACCCGAATTACTCTACATCGGTGTTGTAATACCCGAACAGGAAAACGACAAACCCGAATATCAGCCAGAATAGCAGGCTCGGATTCAAGAAAACGTCCGGTGAAAATTCCTCGGAGGATATAATCGTATACCAAATGGGGACGCTAATAATCAGACCGAGACTTCCGAGAAGCATAATTCTGACGTGCCCGTTCATTGTGTCAAATTCGGTTTCCGACTGCCAGTAATCCGATCTCGGGATAAACGAGCGGATCTGCGAGCGTCCTGAACTACGGGGATTAACCGCCCGCCATTTAAACCCCGAACGTCGCGCGCAGCATGTCCCGCGTCCCGGGGCCCAGTCCGACGGCCAGCACGGTAATCAACAACAGCAGCGTGTAGCGCGGCGACTCCGCCTTCATCTCGCCGTTGAACACCCAGACGACGAACGTCGCGGCCGCCAACTTCACGAGGAGGAACGGCCACGCGTCGCCGGTGACGGCGAGGATCGAATCGGGGAGCAGCCGCCCGGTCCAATCGACGATGAGCGCGTTGACGACGTGTTTCGGGACGAGGTTCGCGGTGCCGGTCAGTGCGGGCATCCAGTTGAGCCCGATTACGTTCGCGACGCCGTCGACCGCGTGTCCCCAGATGATCACGACCCCCGCCGCGCCGGTCCCCTGTCGAATCGTCGGAATCTGGCGCGTCGCGAGCGCCCACGTGCCCGCGGTCGCGGCGGTCGCAACGGCGAGCGTCGGGACGAGCACCTGCGGGTAGAACGTGACGTAGCCGGTCGTGGCCGCGAGGTACGCGAGGTAGCCGACCGCGAGCGCGAGCCCCGCGGCGCCCGACCCGAACAGCGGGCGCGCGTAGTCGTCGACGGCGCCGCGCCGTTCGAGCCCGTACGCCGCGAGGACGCACGCCAGCGTGAACAGGAACACGGTGAAGTAGATGAACGGGCTGATCAACACCGCGCTCGCCGGGAACGGGATCAGCGGCTCGGCGCCGGCGGCGGTCGCCGCGACCCCCGCGTCCTCGACCGTCCGCATCGCCCCGCCGAACAGCATGAACGGGAACAGCGCGTAGAAGAACCGGAGCTCCGTCGCGATGTCGAGCCGGCGGAGGAGGAAGACGACGCCGACCAGCATCGCCAACAGGATCACGACGTAGCTCACCGTCGAGAGGGTGGTGTACCCCGGAGCGGCGACGACCTCGCCGGCGCTCCGCGCCGCCTGACACGCCGCGCTGCTGCCGAGCAGCTCCGTGGTGCCGCCCGCCTCGCGGACGGCGCACTGCGCACCCTCGCCGTCCGCGACCACCGGTCCCCAGAAGTAGCGCCAGAGGAACCGGTCGTAGACGACGCGCGGGAAGACGACCGACCCGATCGCCAAAAGCGCCGTGACCCCCCCGACGACTGCCGCCCACGCGCGCTCCGGGGACAGGTCGAGCCCGTCCGCGACAGCTGTGCTCATGGTCATCGTTCGGAGAGGTCCCGAGTTGAGCGTTCCGGTCCCGGACGGCCGGAGGCGGGCGCGAACGAGCGACCGGGGGCCGACACGACCGAGCGGTCCCGACGACTGTCCCCGCCCCGGGTCGAGTTATAACGGCGGTCCGGGCTGCTTGTAGTCGGTGCCGAGGATCACCATCGTCTGCGAGCGCGAGAATCCCTCGGTCTCCGCGATCCGCTCGAACATCAGCTCCCGGAGCCGGTCGGTGTCGGCCGCGACGACGCGGAGGATGACGTCCCACTCGCCGGTGGTGAGGTGTATCTCGCGCACGCCGTCGATTCCCCGGAGCCGTTCGAGCGCGTCCTCCTCGCGGCCCTGTTCGACTCGCAGGCCGACGAAGGCGCCGACGCCGTGACCGACCGCCTTCGGGTCGATGTCGGCGTGATACCCGCGGATGACGCCCGCCTCTTCGAGGCGGCTGACCCGGTCGTGGACGGTGGCGCTAGACATGTCGATCCGGCGTGCGACCTCCGAGAACGGGGTCCGCGCGTCCTCCTGGAGGATCCGCAGGATCGCCCGGTCCGTCTCGTCGAGTTCCATGCTCCCGTTAGGAGCGGCGGAGGCTTTTGCCTTCCGGCGAGGGTTGTGCCCGGACTACGCCCCGTCCCCGTCGGCGAACGACCCCTCGCGGATCGCCGCCTCGGCGGCGTCGAGGGCCGCGTCCGCGTCGAACTCGTCGGCGATCCGCTCCAGTTCGGCTGGCGTCGCGTCCGCGAGGTCGCGCGCGTGGGCGGCGACGTTCGGCACCGCGCGCAGCAGGTTGTCGATTATCGGCACGTCGGCGGTCTGCGGCGAGCGGCTTCCCGGATTGAGATCGATCACGATCTCCGTCTTTCCCATCGCGTCGAGCGCGGCGGCGCGGTCGCCGTCCTCCAGCGGGACCACGACGGCGTCGGCCGCCTCGATCCCGTCGGCGTCGACGACGCCGCGGGCGTGGTCGAGCCCGGGGATCTCGCCGTCGCCGGCGAGCCCCTTCACCTCGTCGGCGCCGTGCTCCCGGAGGTGGTCAGCGATCCGCCGGACGCGCTCGTCGGTGTGGTTGAACAGGTTCACCTCCAAGTCCGCGTCGACCGCCTCCGCGAGGTCGACCGTCTCCGCCGGCGCGAGCGCCGCGACGTTCCCGTTCACCGAGATCACGGGCCGCTCCGCGAGCAGGAGCGTCGCGGCAGCGGCGCGCGCGGCCGCGTCGGCGCTCGGGAGCGTGCGCTCGCCGAGGAGGTAGTCGAACGCCTCGCCGCGCCCCTGTGCGATCAGCCCCTGCTTCGAGGTGATCCCTTGCTCGACGCCCGCCTCGATCCGGTGGCGCGTCACGAGCGACGCGTACCGCGGGTGGTCCTCGGGGATCTCCGTCTCCGTCATACGCGAGCGAGGCGACGCGCCGATTAAAGTGGACCGTTCGCGGCCGTCGCGTGCGGTCGGCGCGTCCACACGCACAACTGTTAACATAAACCACGGCGTAGCTTGGGACGGGATGGACCGCACTGGCAAGTACACTGTCGTCGACGCGTGCAACGACCACGGGGCGATCACGCTCCGCAAGTACCCGCGCAACGGGACGCTGTACGTCGTCGAGTACGACGACCCCGACGTGGAGGCCGAGCTGTCCGCGCTCGACGCCGGCTCGGTCGTCGAACTCGACCTCAGGCGGGCGGGCCGCCGGGGCAACGCGTGGTGCGCGGAGTCCGCGCGACCGGTCGAGACGGCGTAGCGAGCGACCGGTCGGGACGGCGCAGCGCAGTCGGTCCGACTCCCTCGGTTTTTCGCGTCAGGCGACGCCGATCCGCTCGCGGTACGTGCCGTGTTCCTCCTCGAACACCGCCATGATCTCGCCCATCGTCGCGTACGCCTTCACCGCCGCGACGATCTCGGGCATGGCGTTCTCCCCGGCCTCGACGGCGTCGCGGAGGTCGTCGAGCGCGCTCTCGACCGCGTCGTCGTCGCGTTCGGCCTTCACCGATTCGAGCCGATCGAGCTGTCGCTCGCGGGTGGTCTCGTCGACCTTCAGCAGGTCCGGCCGCGTGTCCTCGTCGATCTCGTAGGCGTTGACGCCGACGACCGTCTCGTCACCCTCGTCGACGCGCTCCTGGTACTCGTAGGCCGACTCCTGGATCTCGCGGTGGAAGTACCCCTGCTCGATCCCCCGGAGGACGCCGTCGCGTACGGAGCCGTCGCCCATCTCTTTGATCTCCTCGATGTACTCCATCGCTGCCGCCTCCGTCTCGTCGGTGAGCGACTCGACCGCGAACGAGCCCCCGAGCGGGTCGACGATGTCGGCCGCGCCGGACTCCTCGGCGATGATCTGCTGGGTCCGGAGCGCGACGCGGACCGCCTGCTCGGAGGGGAGCGCGAGCGCCTCGTCGAAGGAGTTGGTGTGGAGGCTCTGCGTGCCGCCCAGCACGCCCGCGAGCGCCTGGATCGTGACGCGCGCGACGTTGTTGAGCGGCTGTTGGGCCGTCAGCGACTGCCCGGCGGTCTGGGTGTGGAACTTCAGCTGTTTCGACGCCTCGGCCTCGGCGCCGTACCACTCATCCATCACCGTCGCGTAGATCCGGCGCGCCGCGCGGAACTTCGCGACCTCCTCGAAGAGGGAGTTGTGCGAGTTGAAGAAGAAGGAGAGCTGAGGGGCGAACTCGTCGACGTCGAGCCCGCGGTCGAGGCACGCCTCGACGTAGGCGAAGCCGTCGGCGAGGGTGAAGGCGAGCTCCTGAACCGCGGTCGAGCCCGCCTCGCGGATGTGGTACCCCGACACCGAGATGGGTTTGAACTTCGGCGTCTCCGCGACGGCGAACTCGATCGTGTCCGTCACCAGCTCGAGCGACGGCGCCGGCGGGACCACCCACTCCTTCTGCGCGATGAACTCTTTGAGCATGTCGTTCTGGAGGGTCCCCCGGAGCTTCTCGCGCGGGACTCCGCGCTGGTCGGCGAGCGCGACGTACATCGCGTAGATCACCGGTGCGCTCGGGTTGATAGTAAACGAGGTGGACACCTCCGCGAGGTCGATGCCGTCGAACAGCACCTCCATGTCGCGGAGCGTGTCGACCGCGACGCCCTCCTTGCCCACCTCGCCGAGCGACATCTTGTCGTCGGAGTCGATCCCCATCAGCGAGGGCATGTCGAACGCGGTCGAGAGCCCGGTCTGGCCCTCGTCGATCAGGTAGTGGAACCGCTCGTTGGTCTCTTCGGCGGTCCCGAAGCCCGCGAACTGTCGCATGGTCCACGTGCGACCGCGGTACATCGTCGGGTAGACCCCGCGGGTGTACGGCGGCTCGCCCGGGAAGCCGAGGTCCTCCTCGTAGTCGAGGTCGGCGACGTCGTCGGGCGTGTAGAGGCGGTCGACCTCGCGGTTCGACACGGTCGCGAACCGCTCGCTCCGCTCCCCGTGGCGGTCGAGCGTCGGGTCGAGCGTTTCCGCCTCCCACGACGCCTTCGCCTCGCGGATCTGGGAGAGCTCCTCGTCGTCGTACATACCGCCCGTTACCCGCCGGTCGCGTATAAATATTCATTATATTTTGGAAAGCGGCGGCGGTCCGAAGCGGGGGCGCCTCAGCGCCCGCCGATCAGCCGCTCCCGAAGCGAGCGCGAGGAGGGGCGTTCGGCGAGCAGCACCGACGTGTCGAGCCGCTGAATCGCCGCGGACGCGAGCGACCCGCGGACGACGCGCGAGAGGAGCCCACGCTCCGTGGCGCCGACAACCACGAGGTCGTACCCCTCGCCGATCCGCTCGATCGTCGCCCCGATGTCGGCCGTCTCGACCCGCAGGTCGACGTCCCCGAGTCCGTGCCCGTCAGCCCAGTCGGTGAGGAACTCGCGGCCCGACGCCGCCTCGCCCTCGTCGACGACGTGGAGCAGCGACACCTCCGCGCCGCTGACGTCCCGGAGCGCCAGCGCGACCTCGGCGGAGAGGTCCGAGGACGGACCCCCCGCGGTCGACACGAGGACCTCCCCGGCGTCGAGCCGCTGCCCGTCCAAGACGAGGAAGTCACAGGGGAGGTCGCGGGCAAGCTCGTCCAGGGACCCCTCGGCGCGCCCGCCGGCGAACCGCGCCCCGCCGTAGCCCATCACGACGGCGTCCGCGTCGTTCGTCCGCGCGGCGTCGAACACCTCCTCTATCCCGCGGTGCGAGAGGACCGTCTTCGTCTCGACCGGCGCGTCGAACGCCGCGGCGTCGTCGACGGCCGCGGCGAGCAGGTCCGCGGAGGACCGGTCGAGCCGCTCCCGGTTCGCGGCGGCCGTCTCCAGCGACGTCTGGTCCGGGACGGTGACGACGTGGACCGCGAGCAGGCGGCCGCCCCTATGCTCGGCCAGGGCGCCGGCGAGCGCGACGAGCGCGCCCTCCGTCCGCGGGTTCGAGAGCGCGACCATGACCGCCGGGCCGTCGTCGCTCGGCGTCATCGATCGGATCCCTCTCACCGCTCGGGCCGCCCGAGAGCACGCGGGCGACGACGACTCATTCGTCCGCCTCGGCGCGGGGGAGCGCGACCACCGGGACCGGTGCGTCGGTCACGAGTTCGGTCGATATGTCGCCCGAGAGGAGCTGTACGAGCCGGTTCCCGCCGCGCGACCGGTAGGCGATCGCGCTCGCGTCCGTCTCGACGGCGGCGTCGAAGATCGCTTCGGCCACGTCCCGAGCGTACGCGGTGTGTTCGTCGGCGTCGGGGAACACCGTTCGGACCGCGGCGTACGACTCGGCCGCGAGCGCCTCCGACTGCTCGACGGGCGTCTTGTCCGGGACTCCTCCCCCTTTTTCGACGACGTGGAGCGCGGTCACGCGCCCGGTCTCGTACGGTTCGAGCGCCCGCGCCGTCGCCAGCGCGTCGTCCTCGTTCGCGACGGGGAGGAGCACGTGAGCGAGCAGGTCTTGGCCACCGGCGTCGTCGGGACTCGTCATACGAACACCACTCTCCCCGTCGGTTATGAAGATACGCTCTCGCCACCGGGTCGAGAGGGCGCCCTACCGTCCGTCGACCCCGGAGATGAACACCGCGAGCACCGGGACGATCTCCAGCCGGCCGATCCACATCAGGAACACCATCAGCAGCTTCGACGTGTCCGGGAAAAGGAGGTAGCTCCCGAACGGCCCGAGCCGGCCGAACCCCGGGCCGATGTTCCCGATCGTGGCGAGCGAGGCGCTGAACGACTCCAGCGCGGTGAGCTGCGTGCCGACTCGCGCGGCGTCCAGCGCGATAAACACCGCCGAGACGGCGAGCAACACCAAATAAAGGAGCGTGAACGCCATGATGCCACGGATCGCGTCCTCGTCGACGACGCTCCCGCTGAGCCGGACGGGCTGGACGACGTCTGGGTGTGCCGACGTGAACAGCTCGCGGCGGATCGCCTTCGCGACGATCAGCCACCGGACGATCTTGATCCCGCCGCCCGTCGAGCCGGCAGAGCCGCCGATGAACATCGTGAACAGCAGCAACACCTGCGCGTGCGTGTCCCACTGCGCGAAGTCCGAGGTGGCGAACCCGGTGGAGTTCAGCAGCGAGCCGATCTGGAACGCCGCCTGCCGGAGGGCGTTCTCCGTGACGCTCTCCGTGGCGCCCCCGATTTCCAAGACCGGCGCGGCGCCGCGGAACAGGAGGACGGCGAGCAGGGCGGTGACAACGGCGAGCGCACCGGCGTACGTCCGGAACTCCGCGTTCTCCAGCAGCGTGTCGACCTCGCCGCGAAGCACATGCCAGAACAGCGCGAAATTGACCCCGGCGACGACCATGAACGGGATCACGACCCACTGGACGGCCGCCGAGAAGTATCCGATGCTCTCGGCCTGCGGCGAGAACCCCCCGGTCGGGAGGGTGGAGAACCCGTGCGCGACGGCGTTGTAGAGGTTCATGTTCGGCGCCATCCCGACGAGATGGAGCACGTACAGGAGGGCCGCGAGCAACACCGTGAAGCCGAAGTAGATCAGCCAGAGCGCGCGCGCCGTCTCCGCGATCTTCGGGGTGAGCTTCTGGAGTTCAGGGCCGGGCGCCTCCGAGTCCATCAGCTGTGCGCCGTTGACCGCGACCTCCGGGAGGATGGCGATCATCAGGACGATGATCCCCATCCCGCCCAGCCACTGCGTGAGCTGCCGCCACATGAGGAGCGCGTGGGAGTGCTGGTCGGTACTGATCTCGCCGAGGACGGTCGCGCCCGTGGTGGTGAACCCGCTCATCGATTCGAACAGGGCGTTGACGACCGACCCCGTTAGCGCGCCGACCGAGCCGGTCTGGAGCCCGACGGTCGACGCGGTGCCGTAGCCGGCGAGGAGGTACGGAACCGTACCGATAACTGCCGCCGCGAGCCACGCGAGCGAGACGAAAAGCAGCGCCTCGCGAGGGCCGAGGTCCGGGTCGGGGTCGACCCGCTCGACCGCGAACCCGACGCCCGCGACGAGCGCCATGGAGACCAGAAATACCCAGATGTCTTCGCCGTACGCGAGCGCCACCACCAGAGGAACAAGCAGCGTGACGGCGAGGTACTTGATGCCGACGCCGAGAAGCCCGACACTCGCCTTCCAGTTGACGCCCCAAGACATGATACTCGAACGGTATGGCGGTCGCCCGTTCGCTGTATTAAACTGTCGAAGGGGGGACGGCGGGAGAGCCGCCTTGACTCAGGAGGTCCAGAACTCCTTCGTGAACAACACGAGGACCGGGATGATCTCGATCCGGCCGATCCACATCAGGACGATCATCACGGCCCGCGTACTCAGCGGGAACGTCGCGAACGTCCCGTACGGGCCCGCGTCGCCGAACGCCGGGCCGATATTGAGGAACGTGGTCGCCGCGGCCCCGAGCGCCTCGAACTCGGTCACGCGCAGGTTCGCCCGCTCGGCGTCGACGACGATGACCACGGCGAGCAGGAAGAAGATCACGATGCTCAAGAGGAGGTACGCGTAGATGTCGCGGATCGCGCCCTCGTCGACCGGCTCCCCCGATATCCGGACCGGGCGAACGGACTCCGGGTGGATCGCGGTGAAGAGGTCCCGGCGGAACGACTTCAGCGCGACCAGCCACCGCAGCGACTTGATCGAGCAGGTGGTCGACCCGACCATCCCGCCGACGAACATCCCCATGAACAGCATGTGCTTCGCAGCGGGCGCCCACAGCACGTAGTCGGTGCTGGCGTACCCGGTCGTCGTCACGATGGACGCGACGTTGAACACTGCGTGGCGGATCGTCGCCTCGGCGCCGAAGGTGACGCTCGGATCGAGGAACAGCGCGCCCCCGACGATCGACGCGAACGTCGCCATCGCGCCGAGGTAGAAGTGAAACTCCTCGTTTCGCAGCAGGCGCATCGGCTCGCCGTTGATGGCGAAGTAGATGAGGACGAAACTGGTCGAGCCGATCACCATGAACGGGACGACCGCCCACTGGATCAGCGGGTGGAACGCGCCGACCGAGAGCGGCTCCGGCGAGAAGCCGGCGGTCGCGACGGACGTGAACGCGTGCGCGACCGCGTTGTACAGGTCCATCCGCGGGTCGACGGCGAGCCCGAGCAGGAAGTACACCGCGATCGCGAGGCCGGTGAGCCCGAAGTAGATCCCCCAGATAAGCTGTGCGGTCCGCGATATCTTCGGCGTGAGCTTGTTGACGTCTTGCGTCTGTGACTCCGACTCCATCAGCTGTGCCCCGCCGACGCCGATCTCGGAGAGCACCGCGGTCGCCAGGATCAGGATTCCGAGGCCGCCGAGCCATTGGATCACCTGCCGCCACATCATGACGGACCGCGAGTGGAGCGAGAAGTCGCGCAGCACCGTCGCGCCCGTCGTGGTGAGTCCGCTCATCGACTCGAACAGCGCGTTCACCGGGTGCGCGACCGTGCCGACGCCCGCGACGACGAAGGGGATCGCGCCGACGGCGGCGACGAGGAACCAGATCAGCGCCACCGCGAGGAACGCCTCCCGCGGGCCGAGGTCTCCCTCGGGGTCCCGTACCGACCGGAACGCCGCACCGATCGCGAGCGAGACAGCGATCGCCGCGAGGAACGGCACGGGCGACTCGCCGTAGTAGAGGGCTATCAGCAGCGGAAACGCGAGCGGAACCGGGAGGGCGGCGAGGACGTCGCCGGTGAGTCCCACGCTCGCCCGCCAGCCGACGCGGATCGTGGTACTCACGTGGAGGCGGTCACGCCATCGAGGCGATCTGTCCGACCGAGTCGGACTCCACGAGGAGTATCACGTGGTCACCGGCCTGAAGTACGGTGTCCCCGCGCGGGGTGACCAGCTGGTGGTTGCGCGTGATCGCGCCGATAACGAACCGCGCGTCGCTCTCCGCGACGATGCCCGATATCGGTCGTCCCGTGAGCCCGCACCCCTCGGTGAGTTCGAGTTCGAGGACCTCCGCCTGGTCGTTTTCCAACACCGCGATGTTCTCCGCGACGCTCTCGTAGGTGAACCGGGTGATCTCCTCGGCGGTGACCGTCCGGGGATTGATCGCGATGTCGATGCCGATCTCCTCGAAGACGGTGACGTAGTCGGGGCTGTCGACGACGGCGATCACGCGGTCGACGCCGAGGCGCTTGGCGAGCACGGAGATGAGCAGGTTCTTCTCGTCGGAGCCGAGCGCCGTGACGACGATATCGGCCTCGTCGACGTGTTCGCGGGAGAGGAACTCGGTGTCGGTGGGGTCGTGTTCCATCACGACGGTGTCCGGGAGGTTCTCGGCGAGCCACCGCGCGCGGTCGGCGTCGCGCTCGATCAGCCGCGGCGTGAAGTCCCGCTCCTCCAGCAGCCGGGCGGTCTGATACCCGATCTCGCTGCCGCCGACGACGACGATCTCGTCGGCGTCGTCCGGCGTCGCCTCGGGCGCGATGTCGGTCGCGAACGACTGAACGCTCTCGGGGCTTCCGACCACCACCGCGCGGTCGCCGACGACGATGTCCGTGTCGCCGCGGGGGATCGTCATCTCGCCGTCGCGGAACAGCCCGACGAAGGTGAGCGACTCGAACCGGTCGGCCTCCGAGACGGTCTGTCCAGCGACGGGGCTCCCCTCGCCGATCTCGAACTCCGCCATCTGGACGAGCCCGCCGGCGAACGGGTCGACGTCGATCGCCGCCGGGAGCCCGATGACGCGGACGATGTTCTCCGCGGTCAACAGGTCCGTACACACCATGAAGTCGACGCCGAACGCGCCCTCGCTGCCCTGCCAGGTGCGGAGGAACTCGGTGCTTTTCACGCGGGCGATGGTGAACCCGTCGCCGAGCGTCTTCGCGGCCCCGCACGCGACGAGGTTCGTCTGGTCGTCGTCGGTACACGCGATGACCATGTCCGCGCGGTCGACGTCGGCGGCCGACTGGATCTCAGAGGACGTCCCGTCCCCGGCGATGGTGAGCACGTCGAGCTCGTACTTGAGCTGTTCCGCCCGGTCCGGATCGACGTCGACGACGACGACCTCGTGGTCCGACGCGAGACTCGCGGCGATGCTCGTCCCGACCTCGCCGGCCCCGATGACGACCACGTACATGGACCAACCCAGAGACCCGACCTTGAAGTTCGTTACTATCGGTGTTCGGGCGTACTCAGCGCGCCAGCGACGGGGAAGACGCCGCCAGACGGTTCGAGGCGCCGCCCTGCCGGGTGACGCCGCTCCACCGAGCGGGAGTTCTCCGCCGCGGCCGCCGCTTCAATCGTCTCCGCCGAACGACGAGGGATCCGTCCACTCGTTGCGTCCCGAGACGGTGCGCTGGGGGAACGGGATCGAGATGCCCGCCTCGTCGAAGCGCGCCTTGACGGCCTTCACGTAGTCGGCGCGCGCCTTCACGAAGTCCGCCCGCGAGGGGTCGTCGATCCAGATCCGCGACTGGAGGCCGACGTACGAGTCGGCCAGTTCGGTCAGCCGGACCGACGGCGCGGGGTCTTCGAGGATCGCGTCGCTCCTCTCGGCCTCCTCGACGATGATGTCCGTCGCCTTCTCCACGTCGTCCTCGTAGTCGATCCCGAAGACGAACTTCAGCCGCAGTGTCTTCTTCGCGACCGGGTTCTTCACCACGTCGCTCGTCAGCGCGTGGTTCGGCACCGTAAGCAGTTCGTTGTCGAAGGTGCGCACGCGGGTGACCCGGAAAGAGATGTCCTCGACGACCCCCGAGTTGCCGTTCCACTCGATCCAGTCGCCGATGCGGAACGGCTTGTCCGTGTAGATGAACACGCCCGCGACGAAGTTCTTGATCACGTCCTGAAGCGCGAAGCCGATCGCGAGCGTCGCCGCCGCCGCGATCGTCGCGAGCGAGCGCAGGAACCCCTGGTAGCCCGCCGCGCCGAACGCGACCGTGACGCCGGCGAACAGGACGAGGAACGCCACGATCTTCTGGAGCGGGCGCCGGGCGTGCTCGTCGAGCCCCTGTCGGTCGAACACCCGGCGGACGAGCGGCTTGACGGCCGCCTTGTACAGGACGTACGTCGCGGTGACGACGGCGAGGAAGATCGCGGCGTCGACGACGATGTCGGCCAGCGGACCGAGGTACGGCTCCAGCGTCCCCGCGACCGCGACGACTCCGGACGCGCCCGCGGGGGCGCCCATCAGTGGAGCACCGCCGTGTTGCCGCGCGTCTCGATCAGATCGGCGCCGACCGCCTCGGCGAGCTCGTCGGCGAGTTCGTCGGTCGACGTGCCGCCGCGGGCCGCCCGAAGGAACTTCACCTTCACCAGCTTCCGGTCGTCGAGCTGGTCGGCAAGCTCGTCGACGACCGCGTCGACGCCGCTCTTCCCGACCCAGACGGTCACGTCGAGGTCGTGCGCCTCCTTCCGCAGTTCGTGGTCGCTCATACGCGGTCGAGTCGGCCGCGCGCATTGAAGCTTGAGGTTCGGTCGCGCCGGTCGCGTCGGAGCGGCGCGGCGCCCCGCGTCACCGCTCCCGCTCGGCTTCGCGTTCCGGAGCCGCGGCGCGGTTCCGCTCCGCCCACTCGGCGGCGTCCTCCGGCGTCTCGGTCTCCAGCAGGCGATCGAGCTTCCGCTCGAACTGCTCGTCGGTGAGGTCACCGTTCGCGTACCGGGTCCGCAGGCGTTCGAGAGCGTCCGTGGTGTCGCCGGCCGCCTCGCCGCGCTCCGCCGTCTCTCCGCGTTCGACGGGGGTCGACTCGGCCTCGGGCTCGACGGCGAGCGAGTCCTCCGCTTCCTCGTCGAACAACATCGAGACGACCGGAATGATCACGATGTACCCGAACAGCATGAACCCGAGCCACCAGTCGAACCCGGCCAGGAGGGCGCCGAGCCACGTGCCGGTGACCACCGTCGCGGCGATGCTGCTCGCGTTGCGGCGAAACCGCTCGCGGGGAGTGGCGGCGTCGCTCATTGGGAGGACGGTTTCCGTGCCGGTACAAAATCGTATCGGCACTCGGTCGGCCGACGGGCGCCTACTCCTCGACCTCGACCGTGATCTCGTCGCGCGCGACCGCCAGCCGGAACGTCGGCACGGTGCGGTAAACCACCTCGACGACGTTCTTGCGCTCCAGACTGCGGAGCGCCCGCCGCACCGCGTCCACCTCGGGATCGGCGTCGAACGCCTCGCTGAGCGCGTTGAGCACGCTCACGACGGACTGCGAGCGCTCGTCCGGTCCGGCGAGCACCTCGGTGACCCGCGACTCCAGCTCGGAGACGCGGATCGTCTCCGGGACCGCGCCGCGCGCGACCGCGTCGGGCTCGACCCCGGGCTCGACGTCGACGAGGTCGTTCGCCTCCGCCGTCGCGCGGATCAGGCTGTCGTCGTCGCGGTAGTAGTACTCCTTCAGGTGGTTCTCGAGGTAGCCGTGGACCTCGCTGCCGCTCTCCATCTCCCAGGCGTCCTGGAGCTCGCCGTTCTTCGTCGGCTGGAGGCGGACCACGTCCGCCAGTCGGTCCCGCTCCTCGTCCGTGAGGCTCATCTGTCTTCAACCGCGCTCGCGGCGCGGACGATGGTCTCCTCGCCGAACTTCGGCCCGACGAGCTGGAGCCCGACCGGGAGCCCGTCGGCCTCGCCGGCGGGGACCGAGATCGCTGGGAGATTCGCGAGGTTGGCCGGCGTCGTGTTCGCGTCGGCGAGGTACATCCGCAGCGGGTCGTCGAGGCTCTCGCCTAGTTCGAAGGGGAGGACCGGCATGGTCGGCGAGGCGATGACATCTACCTCGTCGAACGCCGCCTCGAAGTCCTGCCGGACCCACGCGCGGGCGTCCTGCGCCTTCTCGTAGTACTTGTCGTGATACCCGGCCGAGAGCGCGTACGTGCCGAGGAGGATCCGGCGCTTGACCTCCGCCCCGAACCCCTCCTCGCGCGTCTCCGCGAACGACTCGTTCCAGTTGCCGTCGGCGCCGCTCCGGTGGCCGTACCGGACCCCGTCGAAGCGCGCGAGGTTCGAGGACGCCTCCGCCATCGCGATCACGTAGTACGCCTGGACCGCGTGCTCGACGGACGGCAGGGAGATGTCGGTCGTCTCCGCGCCCTGCGCTTCGAGGTCCGCGATCGCGGCCTCGACCGTCTCGACGACGCGCTCGTCGGCGCCCTCGAACAGCTCCGTGGGGACGCCGATCGTCAGCCCCGCCACGTCGCCGTCCGCGGCCGCGGCGTAGCTCGCGTCCGGGTCCGCGCCCTCGACCTCGCGCAGGTCGCGGGTCGTCCCGTCGTGGGGGTCGTCGCCGGCGATGACATCGAGCGCTGCGGCGGCCTCCTCGACGGTGCCCGCGATCGGCCCGATCTGTTCGAGCGAGTTCGCGTACGCGATGAGCCCGTACCGGGAGACGAGCCCGTACGTCGGCTTGATCCCGACGACGCCGCAGAACGCGGCCGGACAGCGCACCGAGCCGCCGGTGTCGGAGCCGAGCGCGATGTCCGCCTCGCCCGCCGCGACCGCGGCCGCGGAGCCGCCCGAGGAGCCGCCCGGGACGCGGTCGGTGTCGACCGGGTTCCGGGTGGGGCCGAACGCCGAGGTCTCGGTCGTCGTCCCCATCCCGAACTCGTCCATGTTCGTCTTCCCGACGACCGTCGCGCCCGCGTCGGTCAGCCGGTCGACCACGGTCGCGGAGTAGGGCGGGACGTAGTCGGCGAGCATCTCCGAGCCGCAGGTCGTCCGGACCCCCTCGGTGGAGATATTGTCCTTCACCGCCACGGTCGCGTCCGCGAGGGGACCGTCCGCGTCGCCCTCGATCCGCTCCTCCGTCACGAAGGCGTTGATGTGGGCCGCCATCTACGACACCTTCGGGCCGACGAAGAAGCCGTCTTCCGTCTCCTCGGCGTTCGCGAGCGCCTCCTCCTGCGAGAGGCCGTCGCGGACCTCGTCGGGGCGCATCACGTTGACGAGGTCCTCCTCGCGTTCGGTCTCGGGGACCTCGTCGAGCGCCTCGAAGTACTCTAAGATGTCGCCGAACTGCGCCGCGAACTCGTCGACCTCATCGTCGGCGAGCCGGACGCGCGCCAGGTCGGCGACGTGACGGACCTCCTCGGCGTCGACGGCGGCCGCGGCGTCGTCGCCCCCGTCGGGGGACTCCCCCGCGTCATCCGTCGACTCGGACGTATCGCTCATACGAGCAGGTGTCCCGGACCGGGAGTAAGGGTTTCGGAACGTCGCATCGGACGCCCGCCGAGGCCCGCGATCACCGGACCTCGTCGACGAAGGCGAGCCAGCGCTCGTGGCCGTCCAGCGTCGCGGAGCGGTGCGCGTCGGCGAAGTCAGGGTGGCGGATCGTCTCCAATGCGTTCAGCGCCCGGTCGATCCCGACGACCTCGTCCGCGAGCCGTTCGGCGGTCTCACGGTCGAGCGGGGGGTCATCGGGGGTGTCGCCCGCGTTGGTTTCGGCGCCTTCGCCTCGCAGTCGGGCCATCCGACGCTCGCGCTCGGCGCGGAGCGTCGACTTCACCGACGACACCTTGCGCTCGACCTCCGGCGGGACCGTGTCGACGGCGCGCGTCTCCACGATGAACTCGGAGAGGTCGACCGCGGTGCCGTCGATGGTGACCTCGTCCGGGACCGACGCGCCGACCGTCGCGCTCTGGCTGGTGACCCGGTCGAGTATCGCCTCTCGCTCGGCCTCGTCCATGCGGTCCCGTTGCGGGGCGCCGGGAAAATGTGCTGCGGTGACGGAGCGACCGTCACTCGCCGTCCGATTCGTCCGCCCGGACCGTCACGACGGGCGCGTCCGCCAGCCGCACGACCTTCTCTGTGACGCTCCCCAGCAGGTAGCGCTCGACGCCGGTGCGGCCGTGGGTCCCCATCACGATGAGGTCGGCGTCGTGGTCGTCGGCGTACTGGAGGATCGCCGAGTGAGGGGTCCCCATCTCGACGGCCGTCGTCATGTCGATGTCGTCCGGTGACTCCGCCGCGGCCCCGACGAGCTCTCTCGCGTGAGCGGTGAGCTCGGCCTCGACCTCGTCGGCGTCGACGTCCTCGTGTCTGCCGATGTAGCCCGTCTCCGGCGAGACCCCGCTCATCGCCTGGCTGTCTTCGTGGACGAACGCCCCGCTCACGCCGAGGCCGCCCTCGCGGGTGTCGACGACGTGGACCACGTGGACCGTCGCGTCGAACGCCGACGCGAGTTCGCTCACGTGTGCCGCCGCCGCTTCCGAGCCGGCGCTTCCGTCCGTCGGGAACAGTATGTTGTCGTACATCGTACCACCGAGTTGAAACTTCGCGGAGCAGCGGTAAAAACGCACCGCAGATTCGCGCTACTGGGGGATGCGGCCGCTCAGCTGGAGAATTCAGCGACGACGCACTGACGAAAAGCGAGGCGATGCGTCGACCGGGAGGGCTCCCGAGAGCGTGGCGGTGCGCCGGCCGCGACGCGCCGGTCCGGAGACCGTCCCCCGCTACAGCAGGTCGTTCGAGACGAGGCGGTCGACCGCCTCGCGTAGGCGCTCTTCGCTCGCGGCGTAGGAGATGCGCGCGTAGCCCGGGGCGTTGAACGCGCTCCCGGGGACGCAGGCGACCGCGGCCTCCTCGATCGCCGCCTCGCACCACGCCTGATCGTCGTCGTCGACGGGGATCATCATGTAGAACGCGCCGTCGCCGACGTCGACGTCGACGCCGTGCTCGTCGAACAGGTCGACGAGGAGGTCGCGGCGGTCGGCGAAGGCGTCGCGCATCTCCTCAACCGCCGCCTCGGTGTTCTCTAAGGCCTCGATCCCGGCGCGCTGGACGAAGTTCGTCGCGCAGGAGACGGAGTGGGAGTGGAGCTTGCCCGCCTCGCCGACGAACTCGTCGGTGGCGTGGAGGTAGCCGAGCCGCCAGCCGGTCATCGAGTACGCCTTCGAGAAGCCGTTGATCGTCACCGTGCGGTCGGCCATCCCGTCGAGGCTCGCGAGCGAGACGTGCTCGGCGTCGTAGACGATGCGCTCGTATATCTCGTCGGAGATGACCGCGACATCGTGCTCGACGGCGAGGTCGCGAACGCCCTCCATCGCGGCCTCGGAGAACACCGCGCCGGTGGGATTGGACGGGGAGTTGACGACGAGGAGTTCGGTGTCGTCGGAGACCGTCTCGGCGAGCTCGTCGAGCGCGGGCTCCAGCTGGAAGCCGTGCGGCGCGAGGTCGACCCGGGAGAGGTCGCCGCCGGCGAGCTTCGCCATCGCCTCGTAGGAGACCCACGCGGGGTCGAGGAGCACGACCTCGTCGCCCTCGTCGATCAGCGTCTGGAACGTCTCGTACAGCGCCTGCTTGCCGCCGGGGGTGACGATCACCTCGTCCGCGTCGGCGTCGATCGCGGTGCCGCGGAGCTTCGCCGCGATCGCCTCCTTGAGTTCGGGCACGCCGTTCGAGGAGGTGTATCCCGTGTGGCCCGCGTCGAGCGCGTCCTTGCCCGCTTCGACGACGTTCTCCGGGGTGTCGAAGTCGGGCTCGCCGACCGAGAGGTCGACGATGTCGGCTCCTTCGGCCTCCTTCTCCGCCGCGAGGTTCGATATCGCCAGCGTCGCGCTGGGCTCTACGCGTCCGATCCGCTCCGAGAAGTCGTATGCGTCGCTCATGTGTCGTGTGTAGTCGGCTCGTGGGTGTCAGTCGAGTTCCTCGGCGAGGTCGATCGCCGCCGCGGCCGCGTCCGCGCCCTTGTCGATCCGCTCGCGCGCCTCCGCGCCGGACATCCCGGGGCCGCTCACGCCGAAGGTGACCGGCGTGTCCCGGTCGAGGCTCACGTCGGTGAGCTTCTCGGCGGTCGCGGTCGCGATGACCCGGTCGTGGTCGGTGTCGCCGGTGACGATGGCGCCGACGACCGCGACCGCGTCGACGTCCTCGCGGCGCGCGAGGCGGTCGGCGGCCAGCGGGCTGTCGTACGCGCCCGGCACGCTCAGTTCGTCGACGACGACGGCGTCGCGGTCGGCCGCCGCCTCGCGGGCGGCCTCGGCCATCGGCTCCGTGACGGAGTCGTTGAACCGCGCCACCACCAGTCCCAGCGAGACCATACCGGGACTGGAGCGGGCGACGGCAAAGGTCTACCGTTCGACCGCAGGGTTGCCGGGCGAACGCGTTCGGCGACGGGGGCGGTCGGAGCCCGACCGCCGGGCACGAGGTCACGCGCGTGAGGCGATCGGGTCCCGTCCCGCCCACAGGACGTAGAACCAGTACAGCAGCAGCGACAGGAACCCGACCAGAAGCGAGACGGCGAGGAGGAGCCCGATCGGACGGGGAAGCGAAACGATCGGTCCCTGTTCGAGTCCGATCACGGCTCGGAGGCCGAACCAGAGGACGAACGCCGGGAGGACGTACCGTTTGGCGCGGTTGGTCCCGGTCACTCGTTCGGCAACCACGATGACGCAGATCCCGACCAGCGGGATGAGCATGGATAGAACGTTTTCGCCACCACCGAACCACTCGATCATCTGGGGGACATCTCCGCTCGGAGAACTTGGTGCCTCGGTTCGCTGATTCCTCGGACGGGGTCCGGCACGTCGTGACCGCGATTCGAGTTAGCTGTGGATCGCCAGCCGGCACACGCGCCGCACGCCGCGGGTCATTAATACGTCTGCGACGCCAACGGGATCCCATGACAGAGACCGAGACCGCGACGGTCGGCGGCGGCTGCTTCTGGTGCGTCGAGGCGGCGTTCAAGCAGCTCGACGGGATCGAAAGCGCCACCTCCGGCTACGCCGGCGGCCACGCGGACGACCCGACCTACCGCGAGGTGTGTACCGGCAACACCGGCCACGCGGAGGTCGTCCAGGTCGAGTACGACGCCGACGCCCTCTCCTACGAGGACATCCTCGAAGTGTTCTTCACGGTCCACGACCCGACGCAGCTGAACCGACAGGGCCCGGACGTTGGGAGCCAGTACCGCTCGATCGTGCTCTCTCACGACGACGAGCAGCGGCGGCTCGCGGAGGAGTACGTGGCGGCCCTCGACGAGGAGGGCGGCTACGACGACGAGGTCGTGACCGAGGTCGAACCGCTGGAGACGTTCTACCGCGCCGAGGAGAAACACCAGGACTACTTCGAGAAGAACCCGGCCGACGCCTACTGTACGATGCACGCGCAGCCGAAGGTTGAGAAGGTCCGCGAGCGGTTCCGCGAGAAGGTCAAAGCGTAGGGACCGGTAGGGAACGCCTCCGAGGCCTCATTCATGCGTTGATAAATAGCCGGCTCCGTTGAAATCCTTAATTATTGATAGGATCGGCGTGCGAGATACGGAGGATGTAGTCAGCACCTGAACAATGTTACTTTCTCCGTCTATATCCTGAATCAGCCGGTAGAATTCGCTTGCCCATTAATCGTTCAACTTCGGTGGTGACGAGTATCTACACAGAACGACGTTCGTTCTCGATGTGATCAACGTAGGTATCCACCACGTTCTGAATGATAGTTTCGCCAGCTTCAGCGGTTGCTTCAGCCGGATCGCCAAGCACACCGTTTTGGGTGATTGTTTTGAACCCCTCGCTGAGAAGGCGAGCGGTAGAGATCTTTCCTTCGGGGCCGGGCTCGATGTTCTCCATCTTGACCAAGTCCTCATTTACCGCCAACACCACCGCTGTCTCGGCTGCGCCGGCGTGAATCACATCTTGATGGTAGTCGATTCCTGCCTCACTGAGGCCATCATTCAGTAACTGCATATGCTCGTCAAGGTCAGCGAGGGGAATCACGGTGGCCTCGATTTCTCGGCCGACATCGGGTGCGACAGTTTTGACTGGGCCGAAGTTCCCACCGTGGGTCGGGACAAGGACGATGTGTTCGAAGCCGTGTTCATCGAGCGACCGACAATATGCCCGGATCACATCCATCAATGTCTCGGGCGGGACAGTGATTGTTCCCGGGAACTCCATATGATGCCCCGAGCATCCAGGCCGAATCGTCGGCGCAGCAATCGCGTCCCCTAGTTTCTCCGCAATCCGCCGCGAGAGTTCGTCACCGTCCAATGTGTCCATGTTCAACGGGAGATGAGGGCCGTGCTGTTCGATTGAACCGACGGCGACAATCGCGGTCCGTGTTCCGTTTTCGAGCGCCGATTCGACTTCTGGCCATACCATCTCCTCAAGGAGTATTGACCCGCGAGAAGACATACAGATGATAATGTTCCCGCATAGTTTAAAAATTCTGGCACACAGAAAGGGTAGTGTTTAGATAAGCTGATTCCATGCGAAGGCGAACGCTTGGAGCCAATTTTCGGCGGTACTCGGTTCGGCGTGACTAAACGTATTTGAGAATTGGTTTGTTCGCCGTTTTACTTCGCGAAAGA
>NZ_NEWJ01000047.1:0-21327 GCF_002135045.1 Halorubrum sp. SD683 | reverse complement strand
GGAGCAGCGTCGCCGCGGCCACGACCGGCGGGAGCGCTCGCCCGACGAGGGCGACGGTCGCGACGGCCGCCGTCGCGCCCCCGAGCGCGTACGCGGCCCGGAGCCGCCGGGGCGACCAGCGCGTCGCGAGCGTCCGCTTCCCGACCGCGGCGTCCGCCCGACGGTCGGGCCACGTCGTCTCCAGGAGGTTCACGAACACCGTGGCGCCGAACGGAAGCGTCGCGAGCGCGGCGGCGGCGGTGACCTCGCCGGCGACGACCGCGAACCCGTACAGCGGGAGCGCGACGCCGCCGAGGAGCGCGTTCGCCGGCGCGCCCAGCCCGTTCCACGCGAGCCGGAGCGGACCGACGGAGTACTGCCAGCCGACGACGAGGATTCCCGCGAGGAGGGCGGCCGCTGTCGGCGGCAGGAGCGCCGCCTCGGCGAGC
The DNA here is from genome assembly GCF_002135045.1 of Halorubrum sp. SD683. Classification (NCBI taxonomy): domain Archaea; kingdom Methanobacteriati; phylum Methanobacteriota; class Halobacteria; order Halobacteriales; family Haloferacaceae; genus Halorubrum; species Halorubrum sp. SD683. Next base: position 20,899 of record NZ_NEWJ01000047.1, on the reverse strand, counting down.
CCGGTCGCCTCGCTCGCGACCCCGAGGCCGGTCAGGGTGACGCCGAGCCCGCCGGCGGCGACCGCACCGCGCAGCGCGATCCTCCGCGGGAGGTCGGTCTCGACCAGCGCGCCGCTCCCGCCCGAAAACGGGGTGCGGTCGGTGAGCGCGTCCGTTTCGACGTCGGCGTATTCGTTAGCGTAGTGGACGCTCGCGGCGACCGGTATCAGCGCCGCGAGCCCGAGTCCGAGCCGCGCTGCGCCCCCCGTCTCGCCGTACCCCCGGCCGTACGCCATCGCGACGCCGAGCGCGTACACTAAGCCGATCAGCGCGACCTGCGACGGCCGCGAGAGCCGCCAGAGGGCGGCCGGGACGCGCCGGTCCATCGGTCAGTCGTCGCCCAGCCCGCGGACCTCGGCCAGCAGGTCGTCGATCTCGGGGCGGTCGGCGGGCATCCGACCCTCGTACGCGTACGCGACGACCGGTTCGCCGCCGCGAGCGTCGAGAATCATCGCCACCGGCATCCGCCCGACGAGGTCGTGGAGCGAGCCGAGGACCCCGAACCGCACGGGCTGGTCGTACGCGTCGCTCACGTCGGTCTCGGGGTCGGCGAGCAGCGGGAACGGGAGGTCGTACGAGTCCTGCCACGACCGCGCTCGGCCCACCGGCTCGGGGAGCACGGAGACGACCGTCGCGTTCAGTGCCTCGAACTCGTCGTACCGGTCGGCGATCGCTCGGACCTGCTTCCGGCAGTTCCCGCAGTGGTAGTCGCGCTGGAACAGGAGGACGATCGCGTCGGTGTCGGGGTCCGCGGCCGCGGCCGACAGTGAAAATCGGTCGGGACCCGCTCCCGCGTTCGGCAACTCGAAGTCGGGGACCGCCTCGGCGGACGTCCGAGTGTCGCTCATGGCGCCCGCTACGCGCTCCCGCCGCATAAACGGGGAGTCGGTGTGGCGCGCCGCGCGCGGAACCGGGACAAATATAGGTCAATGACACTCGTTCACGTAGTATGACCGAACGGAGCGGGACCGCCGGCTCGCCCGTCGAAGCTGCGAGCGGCGCGGCCGCGGAGCCCGCTCCGGTCGACGCCGCGCGGGAGTTCCTCCGGGCCGTCCGAACGGACGGCGACGTCGACGCGGCCCGACGACGGCTCGACGCGCTGCCGCCGGCCGCGCTGGACGCCCTCGACGCCGCGGAGCAGCTGGCGTTCTGGATCAACGTCTACAACGCCGCCACCGGGGACGCCCTCCTCGACGACCCGACGCGGCTGTCGAACCGGCGCCGCTTCTTCGCCGCGTCCGTCGTCTCCGTCGCCGGCGCCGACCTGAGCCTCGACGAGATCGAACACGGAATCTTACGCCGCTCGAAGTGGAAGTACGGGCTGGGATACCTGCCGGACCCGTTCCCCTCGGCGTTCGTCCGCCGGCACCGCGTCGCCGATCCCGATCCGCGGATCCACTTCGCGGTCAACTGCGGCGCCACCGCCTGTCCGGCCGTCTTCGCCTACGACCCGGCGACCGTCGACGAGGCGCTCGACCACGCCGCCGAGACGTACCTGCGAGGCGAGACGGTCGTCGCGGACGGCACCGCCCGCGTCCCGCGGCTCATGCTGTGGTACCGCGGGGACTTCGGCGGGAGGAGTGGGATCCGAGAGCGGCTCCGGCGGTACGGGGTGATCGACGCGGACGCGACGCCCGAGATCCGCTACCGCGAGTACGACTGGACGCCGTCGCTGGAGCCGTTCCGCGGCGGGGAGTGACTCTCGCTCGCTCGCGGCCGCCGAGGCCGTTGGGGCGGGCTTTTTGACCTCCCCCGCCGACGACCCGGGTATGACCGATCTCGACATCGACCTCGTCCTCGTGCCCGTCGACGGCAGCGAGGAGTCTCACGAGGCGGTCGATTACGCCATCGCACTCGCGGCGGAGTACGACGCGAGCGTCCACGCGCTGTACGTCCTCGACGAGGAGGTCGTCCGCGCCATCGACCACGGCGTGGTCGACGAGAGCGAGGTGGCCGACGACTCCGAGGCGTTCACCGACTCCGTCGCCCGCCGCGCGGAGACGGCCGGGGTCCCCCACAGCAACTCGATCGCCTACGGCTTCTCCACGTCGGTGAAGACCGTCCACCCGGGAAGCGTCGTCCTCGACACCGCGGAGGAGTTGGAGTCGGACTTCATCGTGGTCCCGCGCGAGCCGGTCTCCGGCGACCCCGGCGAGGTGCTGGGGAAGGCGGCGGAATATGTCCTCCTGTACGCGAGCCAGCCCGTGCTGTCCGTCTGATGGTCGGCGGCCTCCTCCCGGCCGGCACGACCCTGCCGCCCCTCCCGCACCTCCTCGCCGTCCTGCTCGCGACCGGCGGGGTCGTCGCCGCGCTTCGCCGCCGCCGCCCCGCCGTCACCGGTCGCCGGGTGCTCGCGCTCGCGCCGTGGATGGCGCTCGGCTCCGCCGCGCACGTCCTCTACGTCGTCGACGCGCTCCCGCCCCTGATCGCGCCGCTTGCGGGCTCGCCGACCGTCTACCTCACCGTCGGGTCGCTGGCGGGCGCGGCGTGGCTCGCCGCCGACGCCGCCCGTCCCGAACGGGTCGGGGGCACGCTCGCGACCACCGGCGCCGCCCTCCTCGTCCCCGTCGTCGCGGCCGCGGTCGGGGCCGGACTCTCCCCCGTCGGCGCGCGCTGGTCGGCCGTCGCGCTCGGGCTCACCGTTCCGATCGCCGGGGGCGCTTGGCTCGGGCTGACCCGCTTCCGGCCGGAGGTCGCGGTCACCGGCGGCGTCGGCGCGCTCGCCGTGTTCGGGCACGCGCTCGACGGCGTCTCGACCGCGGTCGGGACGACGCAGCTCGGCTTCGGCGAGCGCACGCCGGTGTCGCGGATCCTCTTAGAGATCGGCGGACTGCCCTCGCTTCCGGTGATCGGCGACGGGTGGCTGTTCCTCCTCGTGAAGCTCGCGGTCGCGAGCGCCGTGGTCTGGCTGTTCGCCGCCTACGTCCGGGAGACGCCGGCGGAGGGCTACCTCCTCCTCGGGTTCGTCGCCGCGATGGGGCTCGGCCCCGCGGCGCACAACCTGCTGTTGTTCTCCGTCGCCGCCTGACCGGGGGCTGCGGGTCGTAACGCCTCACCATACGGCGAGCGCGAACACGACCGCGACGCTCGCCAGCATGACGGCTTGGACGAACGCGCTGGCGAGGACGCCGACGGCCGCGTACGCCGCCTGCCGGGCGGCCGCCTCGGGGTCGTCACCGTTCCCGTAGAGGGCGACGACGAAGACGGTCCCGGCCAGCCCGACGACGAGTCCGATCGGTCCCAGCGGGATCAGCAACGCGATGCCGACCAGCGTCCCGGCGACGACGGTCCGGGTCGACGCGCCGCCGAGCCGCCCGGAGACCATGCCGGACAGCAGGTCGACGGCGGAGGCGAGCAGCGAGACGGCGACGAGCGCGACCAGGACGGCGAGCCCCGGCTCGGCGAAGCCGGTGGTGTACGCGTAGGCGAGGACGGTCAGCGCCGCGAGGACGCCGCTGGGCACGAACGGAGCGAAGGCGCTGGCCGTCCAGACGACGAGCAGCGCGATCGCAAGTCCGGCCGCGGGAGAGACCATACGAGGCAGACGCGTCGCGCGTTCAAAAACGCGTCTACCGTCGCACCGTCTCGGGTCCCGTCACTTCGGGACGTACACGAGGGGTTCGTACCGGTGGGCGGCGTACGGTTCGGCGTCGTCGGCCAGCGAGAACACGCTCTGCGGCCACGCCCCCAACACCTCGTGGATGCGTTCGTACGAAAGCAAGTTCTCGCCCGCGAGAACGAGTTCGAACCGATCGGTGAAGCGCTCGGGGTCCCACACGGCGTCCTCGCCGAGGTGTTCGTGCGGCGCTTCCGCGATCCGGTTGTAATGGGCCCGCGCGAGCCGGTTGTGGTAGTTGAAGACGAGACACCCGCCGGGTTCCACCGCGCCGTAGAGGCGTTCTATCGCCCGTGCGATGTCCGCCACGTAACACAGCGTGAACAGACAGGAGACCACGTCGAACCGGCGGTCAGGGTCGAACTCCGGAAGGACCGCCCGCTCGAAGGCGACCTCGCGGTCGGCTTCGCGTGCGCGTTCGCGGTTCGCCGCGAGGACCGCCTCGGCGGCGTCGTACCCGACGACGGTCGTGTCCGGGTAGCGCTCCGCGACCTCGAACGCGAGGTCGCCGGGCCCGCATCCGACATCGGCGTACGCGTCCGGGCCGTCGCGGAAATTGGCGTCCAGAAACTCGACGAACGGCTCCGCGACGAGGTCCGCGCTCGGCCCCGTGTCCTCGCGCACCGCCTCATCGGCTCCGTCCCAGTACTCGCCCCAGTCGATAGTCCCCGCGTATTGGGTCTCGGTCATCGTTTCGTGGAAGTGATATTTTTGGCGTTCCCTGACCTTTCGGTCGGTTGTTTCGGCCTCAGTCCGAGAATAGAAAAGGAATCGACGAGCAAAAAAACTTACCAAAAATATTTACTTTACTGTTTGCTTACTATTTCGAGACGGAGAGAATTATATTTTGGGGTCCCGTAGCCGCGTTCCGTCGGACTCGTCCGTAGAACCCGTCGAAACCACTGTCCGACCACGCGTCGACGCCCGTTCGAACGAGGGCGACCCTCTCCGAACAGTTACAGCCCGCTCGGGCAGTGTTCTGACCCGATCCGCGTGGCCCGCAGAAGTGTGCGTAAACCCGTCTGACGCCGTCGATGCCGGTCCGGTTCGACGCCGTCAGTCCTCTTCCTCGACGACTTCCGGGTCCTCGATGGCCGACTGGAGGGAGTCGAGCCCGTTGACCCACTCGGAGACGAGGCCGTACTCCAAGTCCTCGACGAGTTCGATGTCGAGCGTCTCGCCGTCGATGACGCGCGTCCCGGCCTGAACGACGTAGCCGAGCGCGGCGTCAAGGTCGTCGCCCTCCTCGGCCTCGGCGGCCGCGCGGACGAACTCACTCACGTCGCCGTCGACGACGCCGCCGACGAGATACTCCTCGGCCGCGTAGAAGACGGGGACGAGCGAGGTCTGGACGCCGTCGATCAGCATCACCTTGTCCTCGTCGTCGAACTCGACGTCGGCGAGGACGATGTCGCGGATGTCGCGGACCTCCTCGACGGCGCGGTCCTCGTCGATGCGGTCCTCGTCGAACGCGGCCAGCACCTTCACCACGGCGATCGCGGCGTCGTCCTGAAGGTTCAGGAGGAGCCGCGCGGAGTCCTCGTTCTCGGGGTCGATCTCCTCTTCGGCCAGCCTGTCGAGCCAGTTCTGCCAGCGTTCGTCGGTATAGAACGTTTCAACGGCGTCGTCGTCGGTCATGTCCCGTACGTCGCCCGGCCAACTCAAATGCCTTTCCTATCGATCGCCGCCCGAGAGACCGTCTCACTCGCGTGAATCCTCGGATTCAGGACTCGCGTTCCAGCGTCGCTTCGGTGTCGATCCCGTACACGGCTCGGGGAGTCTCGACGTGCGCCCGGCGGACCGCCTCGTCGTGTCCCGCCTCCAGCAGCCAGCGCACCCGGCGCGGGACGGTCTTCGGCCCGAGGACCATGCCCGGACGGTCCGGGTCGTCGACGAAGTCGGTCTCCATCAGGAACGGCTCGCCCGCCTCGGCCGCGCGCTCCAGGCGATCCTTGTCGCTCATCACGCTCGGCGTGACGCCGGCGAGTTCGCCCGCTGCGTAGTGTTTGACGACGCGTGACGGGTCCAGCCCCGACTCCTCGGCGACTGCGGCGAGGTCGGTCAGGTCCTCCGTGGCCTCGGTGTGGAGCTGGACCGCGCAGTCGACCTCCGCGCCGAGTTCGAACGCCCGCCGCGTGACCGCGTTCGACGCCTCCCAGACCGCGTCGCTCACGTCGTAGTGTGGACGGCCGGACTTCAACGCGAGCGCGTCGCCCTCCGCGACGTACTCGCTCGCGACCTCCAGCCCGCCCCGCATGAGGTCGCGGGCCACCTCGGGGGAGAAGTCGCGCTCGTCGACGAGCCGGCTGATCAGCCCGGGGTGGACGCCGAGGACGGGCCACGCGCGCCCTGGTAAGACCTCCGTCGCGGCCGCGACCGTCTCCAGCGTCTCCTCGAAGACGGCCCGGAAGTCGTCCGGCTCGTCCGGCTCGACGCCCAGCAGCCACGAGGGCTTGTTCACCACGAGCAGGTGGGTGCCGCCGAGCCGGACGAACTCCTCGACGGCCTCGATCCCGCGGCCGTGTCGGGGGTCGAGGTGGAGGTGGTCGTCCAACACCGGCGTGCCGAGGTCCTCGCTCATGGGCGACCGTTCGGCCGCGCGCGATTAGAAGGATCGGTCCGCGGCGGTCGGGGGCACGGGGGCCGAGAGGGCGACGGACTCGCCGCGCCCGCTCAGTCAGCGCGGTTCGCCGCGAACTTCCCGTCGGGCCGGGGGACGGTCACGGCGGGGAGCTCGGCCTCGATGGCCTCGCGCCGCCCCTCGAACTCCCCGGGCAACACCAGCCGCTCGCCGAGCGCGTCGAGCGGCTCGTCGCTCGCGTAGCCGGGGTCGGCGGTGGCGAGCTCGAAGAGGACGCCCGCGAACTCCCGGAAGTAGACCGAGCGGAACCAGTGGCGGTCGATCTGCTGAGTTGGGCGCAGCCCCATCGACGCGACCGCGTCGCGCATCCCGGACTGGTCGGCGTCGGTCGGTGTCTGGAACGCGACGTGGTGGACCGTGCCGCGGCCGGAGCTCCCCTGTCGGTCCGTCTCGACGACGTCGACGTACTTCCCGACCGGGCCGCCAGCCGCGAAGCGAGTCCGCTCGTTCCCGGCCGCGTCGTCCGCCTCCGTCTCGGCCGCCGTCAGCCCCATGGTCCGGAGGAGCCGTTCGGTCCGCTCGGCGTCGCCGAGCCACAGCGTCACGGAGTGGAACCCGCGGATCGCGGCCGACTCGGGGACGAACGCGGTCCACGCCGTCGTCGGATCGTCGTCGGGAACCTCGACCGCGACCAGCTCGACGGGGAGCCCGTCGGGGTCGCGGAAGGGGAGGACCGCCTCGCCGAACCGCTCCTCGCGGGCGTCGTAGTCGACGCCGCGCTCGTCGAACCGGTCCTCCCAGTAGTCGAGGCTCCCCTCGGGCACCCGGAACGCGGTGCGCGAGACCTGACCGGCGCCGACCTCGCCCTCCGGGAGCTCCGTCCACGGGAAGAAGGTCATGCTAGTGCCGGGCGTCCCCTCCGCGTCGCCGTAGAAGAAGTGGTACGTCCCGGGGTCGTCCTGATTGATCGAGCGCTTCACGAGCCGGAGGCCGAGCGTCTCGGCCCAGAAGTCGAGGTTCCGCTGCGGGTCGCCGGCCACGCAGGTCACGTGGTGGATTCCGGGCGTCGGCGCGGGGCCGTCGCCGGTTTCGCCGTCTGTCGAGTCGGGTCCGTCGGTCATGTTACCCCGTAGGTCCCGGACCGACTTGAATCGGCGCGGACACGGATGTTACCGGGTCCCGGCGGCGGTGAGCCGGCGGGGCGACCGGTCACCGAGCCAGCGCCATCGCCCGCTCGATCCGCTCTCTAAGCGCCTCGAGCCGGTCGCCCACGGCGCCGACCGCCGCCAACACCGGATACGTGACGTCGAGGTCCTGGTAGCAGTACCCCGGGAGGTCGAGGTCGCCGTCGAGCGCGAGCCGGCGCGTGTGTTCGGCGAGCACGCGCTGGCGGCGCGCGGCGATCCGGTCGCAGTCGTCGCGGAGTGCCGCGGTCCGGGTCCGGCAGGCGTCGAGCGCGCCGAACCCGGCCGCCGCGTCGTCCCCCTCGTCGCCGAGTTCATCGTCGATCGCCGCGATCTCGGACCGGATCGGGTCGAGGCGGGACGCCGCGCGATCGATCGACTCCAGCTCCGACTCCACGGCGTCGAGGAACGCCTCGCGCTCCTGGACCGCGGTCTCGGCGGCGCTCAGCACCGACCGCTTGTACTCCTCGCGGAAGCAGTCCGTCCGGGTGAGCGCGTACGCCAGCTCGGGGCCGAACTCCTCGGCGACGCTCCGCTCGTAGGTGTCGTCGTACTCCTCGGCGTAGTGCGGGACCGACATCACCGTGGCGCGATACGCGTCCCTGACCGTAACGAGCCGAGAGCCGGGGGCCGCGGCCGCGTCGCCGCGACCGCCCGCCCCGTCGCCGACCGCACTGCGCATCGCGTCGGCGACGCCGGCGAACCCGCCGGGCGCGGAGGCGTCCGCGGGACCGGTGCCCCCACTCTCGCCCGGAATCGACGACACGCGGCTCCGGAACGCCCGGAACGCCTCGCGCTCGTCGACGACCCGGCGCCGCTCGACGCGGAGCGCGGCCCGCGCCGCCCGGATCGGATCGCTCCCCTCGTCCGCGTGAATTGCTGCCATGTGTCGCGGCACGGCGACACCTCCCGTAAACGCTTATATGAGACGTATCCGCCACACCGGACGGCTCCGGAGGGGTATATAGCTCTCGGGCCGGGGACAGCGACTTTCCCGCTCCGCCGCCGATCGGCGGTATGGAGAAGGTTGCCCTCGCCGAGGCGTTCGGCTCGTTCGAGGAGACGTGGTCCCCGCGGCTCGCGGGCGAACTCAACGGACAGGCGGTCAAGCTCGCGAAGGCGGACGGCGAGTTCGTCTGGCACAGCCACGCGGACGCCGACGAGCTGTTCTTCGTTCACTCCGGGCGGCTCCGGATCGAGTTCCGCGAGGCGGACAATGTCGTGCTGGAGGAAGGCGAGCTCACGGTCGTCCCGCGCGGGACGGACCACCGCCCCGTCGCCGAGCCGGAGGCCGAGATCCTGCTGTTCGAACCCACCGAGACGCGCAACACGGGCGACGTCGAGACCGACGAGACCGTGACCGACGTGGAGCGGCTGGACTGAGTCACGAGACGACGGCGCGCGCGAGCGACCCGAACAGGGGGAGCGCCAGTCCCGCGCCGACCGTGAGGTAGACGACCGGACGCATCCCCGGCACCGCGGCGGCCGCGGAACCGAGACCGACCGCGAACGCCGCGAGCGCGACGATACCCGCACCGAGCGCGTACGCGACGCCCCGCCGGACCGTCGGCGCGACGAGCGACGCGAGCGCGCCGGCGGCGATCAGCCCGAGCCAGTGGACCGTCGCGAGCGCGACGCCGACTCCCAGCGCGGCGACGAGCGCGACCGCGTGAGAGCGCGGCTCCGTCCGGACGCGTCCGAGGAGGGGCAAGGAGTCGTCGGGGGCCGGCGCGTCGTTCGGGGACGGCGCGTCGCTCACTGCGACCCCTCCGTCGGGGGCTCGAACCGAACCGCCGGTTCGCCGCCCGCGCCGAGCGGCATCGGGCGCTGGTCGTTACCCAGCCAGCGCCGGAGCTGGTCGTCGTAGTGTTCCGAGAAGTAGTCCCCGGAGTTCCCGCCCGGGAGGACCGCGGTCGCGTCGGTCCCCGGGCGCACCACCATCCGCCAGCTCGACCCGACCGCGGACTCGACGCGGTAGTTCTTCACCGTCGCGGGCGAGCCGTCAGCGGACAGTTCGTCGTAGTTCAGGAACGCCGCCTCGCCGCCGAGGGGGTGGGTCATCGCCCGCGTGGTGTTGTAGTCGCCGTACGTCTCCCAACCCTTCTCGCCGATCTCGTCGAGCGCGTCGCGGAGGGCCGCGGCCGCGAGGTCGCCGCGCGAGCCCCCCTCGAACAGTGGGTCGTCGTCGGGGAGCCGCGCGAGCGTCCAGTCGCTCGGGTAGTAGGACTCGCCGAGGCCGCCGTCGGAGAAGGCGGGCTCGAAGACGCGCTCGCGGAACTTCGGCAGGTACCGGGCGAACAGCAGCGCGGCCCGGGAGTCCCGTCGCATTCGGTAGTTCCACTCGTCGAGGGCGTCAGCGGCGTCGACGAGCGGCGGATCGGGGTCGTCGCGGTCGCGGACCGCGGCGACCAGTTCGGGGACGAGTTCCGGGCCGCGCCCGTCGCGCACGTCGTTCTGGAGGGCGCGGTGGAAGTCGGGGTCGGTCGACCCCTCCCCCCCGTCGATCGTCCCCTCGAGACGGTCGGCGATCCGGGCGCCGCGGTACGGGGTCGCGTAGTCGACGCCGACGTAGTGGATCGGGTCGTCGATCGGGCGCTGGTTGGCGGTCGACAGCGCGTCGGGGTCGATCGCGTGCGGCTTCTCCGCGAAGGGGACGAACCCCTCCCACGACGATTCACCGAACGGCTCGAACCCCGCCCACTCCCCCTCGCCGGCGGAGCCGTCGAACACCCGGTCGCCGTCGACGACCTCGCCGTCGGTGCGGCGGATCGGAAGTTTCCCGGTCGCGAAGTAGAGCGTGCGGCCGTCGGCGTCGGCATACACGAGGTTCTGCGTGGGGAGATCGAAGTTGCGCGTCGCGTCGAGCAGGTCGTCGATCCCCTCGCTGCGTCCGTACGCCTCGATGGCGACGGTGGTGCGCGTCGCGGTGTGGCCGGTCCACGCGACGCCGACCGTCTGATCCTCGCGTTCGATCAGGGGGCCGTGGACGGTTCGCCGCACCCGGACCTCCCGGTCCTCGCCCCCGGCGACCGGGATCGTCTCGCGCTCGTCGACTTCGAAGGGGCGCCACTCCCCGTCGTACTCGTAGCGGTCGCCCGCCTCGTCGATATCGTACCGGTAGCAGTCCAGCACGTCGGCGCCGAGGTTGGTGAACGACCACGTGCCGCGGTCGTTCGCGCCCGCGATGACGAACGGGACGCCCGAGAACGTCGCGCCCCGCACCGACCGCTCGGGGGTGTCGACCGACTGCTCGTACCACAGCGGGGGCGCCTGAAGCGAGAGGTGCGGGTCGTACGCGACGATCGGGCTCCCGCTCGCGGCGTGCTCTCCGGAGACGACCCAGCTGTTCGAGCCGACCCCCGTCGGCGACTCGAAGCCGGAGAGCCAGTCGGTCAGTTCGGGGTCGACGGGATCGGCGCCGCCCCCAACGTTCGAGGTCGCCTCTAGGTTCGGCGCGCGCTCGCCCGCCCCGCGAAGGCTCTCGGCGCCCGTCCCCTCGGAGAGCCGCGTCTCGGTCCCGTCGAGGATCGGGTCGTCGTGGTCGTACCGCGTCGGAAACAGCGTCTCGGCGCGCTCGGATCCGAGGCGGTCGGCGACGAGCGCGCGCCGTAGTTCGGCGAAGCTCCCCGTGAGCGTCCACGAGATCTGCTTTTCCATCAGCATCGAGTCGACGGGGGTCCACGGCTCGGGCTCGTAGCCGATCAGCTCGAACTCCAGCGGGAGCGGTAGGTCCTCCATCGCGGCGTTGACGCCGTCTGCGAACGCCTCGACGAGGGGCCCGGCGCGCGTCTCGGCGACCGCGTCCCACGTGGCCGCGGCGGCGTCGGCGAACCCCATCGCGACGTTGAACTCGTCGCTGTCGAGCGTCGCCTCCCCGATCACCTCCGAGAGCCGGCCGCGCATCACCCGCCGCTGGAGATCCATCGCGAACAGCCGGTCGAACGCCTGACAGTAGCCGACCGCGAAGTACGCCGCGGGCTCCTCGTCCGCCTCGATCTGCGGGACGCCGAACTCGTCGCGGGCGACCGTCGCCGCCCCGTGCGGGCTCTCGACGGTCTCCGGGAGGGACCGGTCGGCGGCGTCCCACGCCTCGCCCGACAGCGGGGCGAACGAGTCGAGGAGGTCGGCCGCGTCGCTCGCCGCCAGTCCGGCGCTGCCGGCCGCGAGGACGCTCGCGAGGACCGCGCGGCGCGTGATGTCGCGTGTCACCTCACGACCGACGACCCGATTCCTCATTATAATTTGGATCGGATCGGGGAGGTTCACGTATCCGAGCGTGAGCAGTACACGACGGCGAAGCCGTCAGTACGCGCGGACTCCAGTCTGCGCGCTCTCGGACACGCGTAAAAAAAAGCCGCGGCGGCGCTACTCCTCGGCGGCGGGCTCTTCGACCTCCTGTTCTTCGGCTTCCTCTTCCTCTTCGGAGCGGGCGGCCACGAGGGCCCCGCTGGCGACGCTGTACATCGGCTCGTCCGGCGAGTGGACGCCGCTGATGGAGAACGGGATGTTCGCGTCTTCGAGGTGGTCGGCGAACAGATCTTCGAAGCCGTTGGGGCTCGAGGTCCCGCCCGTGACGACGACCGGAACGTCGAGGCCCTCCTCGATGTCCTCCTCGTCGACCTCGCTGGTGATGTTCTCTATCACGTAGTCGAGCAGGTTCTCGTAGTAGATGGCGAGCGCCCCCTCGACGCCCCCAACGTCTGTCCGGAAGTCCAGCTCGAAGTCGTCCTCTTTGATCGAGGTCACCTTGTCGACCGGCGTCCCGGTCGCCTGCGCGGTCTGCTCGTCGACCCAGTCGCCGCCGCGGGCGATGGAGAACTTCATGACCGGAACCGCGTAGTACGCCAGACAGACGTTGGTCATCCCCGCGCCGAAGCTGATCCCCAGCCCGGTGAAGTTGTTGTCGGCCAGCTCGGAGTAGATGACCGCCATGCCCTCGTTGATCGGCTCCGGGTCGTACCCCATGTCGCCGAGCATCGACTCCAGCGTTTTCTCGTGATACAGCGTCGAGAGGTCCGAGTCGATGGGGTCGGCCGGACTGGAGTAGTAGAGCCGCTCGTTGTGCCGCGACGGCTCGCCGACGACCTGCTCCGTGATGAGCTTGATCATCGGGATCGCCGAGGACTCGTCGCTCGAGAGGATCCCGTGTTGCATCGGGCGACGGGTCTCTTGGTTGAAGATGTTCGCGAAGTTGAGCGCGTCGTCGCCGACGACGTACACCTGATCGTCTTTTCGGATGTGGAGGACCTCGCTCCGGGAGAGCATCTGCTCGGCCATGTCGCTGTACTCGATCTCGACGAACGAGTTCCGCTGTTGCACGAAGACGGTTTCTGCGCCTTCCTGACGCGCGGAGAGAATATTCATCGTGCCAACGTCAAGTCCCTTGGCCATACGCTAGCCTCAAAGCGAATCCACATAAGTTTTCGTAGGAAGACAGGATGCCTAGAACAGCCCGCGGATCCGGTCGATGAGCCCCTCGCCGGCCGCCTCGGCCTCCTCCTCCTCGCGCTGCTGTTCGCGGAGCTCCCGGAGCGCGGCCGCCTGGTCGTCGGTCCCCTCGCCGCTCGCGGTCTCGACCTCCCCGCCCTGGAGGCCCTGTAGCTGTGAGACCGCGTCGGAGACGTTGCCGTCGCTGGTCCGGGTCTCGATCCCGGAGGCCGGCAGATTCTCGCTGTCGATGTCGTCGATGGCGCTCGTGTCGAGGTTCAGCCGTCGCGTCTCCGTGCGGCTGACGCCGCCCCAGGAGAGCTCCGCATCGTCGAGCGCGCTGTCGATGTCGGACCGTACCTGCTCGTCGCTGACGGTCTCCGTCTCCTCCGCGTCCGCTTCGGTCGACTCGGCCTCGCCCGTCTCGTCGACCGCGCGCTCGACCCGGTGGGCGACGAGGGCCGCGCCGGTCGCGGCGACCACGAGCGCGATACCGACGCTGTAGAGGGCGATGACCTGCGCGCTGTAGTCCGGCGGCACGGTCACGTTCCAGTCCTGCGGGTAGGCCCATACGAAGAGGCCGACCGCGACGAGGTCGATCACCGAGCCCGCGGCGGCGACGTACAGCATCCGCTTGTCGACCGGCAGCAGGACAACGATTCCGAGCAGCAGCGCCGGGAATCCGACCGCGCTGGCGACGCCGGCGACCTCGCGGATCGCGTACGAGGACGACGAGGCCGCCGGCAACGTCGCGCTGTAGAGGAACACCACGACGCTGACGGCACCCGCGACCAGTCCGACGAAGAAGAGGCCGAACCCGGCGTACACGTCGACGGTCCGGTCGGGGTCGCCGATGTATCGTCGGTAGTACCGGAGGAGTTGGTTCGAGTCGGTCGCCTCGCTCATACGGGAGCGTTCCGCCCCGACTGTAATCATTGTTCCCCCCGACCCTAGTCCTTAACAACTCCGCGACTGAGGTTCAACTGATCAACAGTGGAGCCGGACTGTCCACGGTGTGGCGACAGCCTGACCGCGTTCACGCTGGCGGGCGTCGAGGCGCTCGCGTGCGAGGCGTGCGGCTACGTCGGCGTCGAGGCCGATCACTCCGGCGATCGGACGGTCGTCGAGAGCTGGGACGACGCGCTCCGGCGGTTCCACGAGGAGTCCTGACCCATGCCATCGATTGACATCACTGACGACCAACGCGACCGCATCGCCGCGCTGCGCGAAGAGCTCACCGACGCGCACGCCGACAGATACACCTCGGTCACACTGCCCGACACCGTGGCCTACCTCCTCGACCTCGCCGACGCCGTCGACGACCCCGACCGCCGGGCGGCGGTCGATACCAACCGATCGGAGGCCGACGACGACGACGGCGGGTTTCCGCGGGAGCGGCTCGAAGCGCGGCTTCGCGAGCGTAATCGCCGCCACAGCGACGCAAACCCGGACGGCCCGATGGACCTGTACAGCATCGCTGCGGAGTACGACGTCTCGGGCCGCAGCAGCATGACCAAGGGAGAGCTCGTGACGGCGATCCTCGACGTCGCCGAACGGCGCTACACGGCCCCGTTCGCGCCGGTCGACGTCGAGTTACCCGACGCCGACCACGACGGTGGCTCCGGAGCAGACACCGACTCCGCCGAGGGCGGTTCCGAAGCGGACCACGACGACGACGACGGTAGTTCCGAAGCGGACCACGACAACGCCGAGGACGGCGGCGACGAGAGTGATACCGCCGCCGAGTCCGACGCCGGCGACCAAGCCGGAGACGACGGTCAGCTCAACGCGATGTTGAGCCTGCTCGAAACGCACAGCGACAAGTGGGACTCGGCCGACGGCGACGCCCGCTACGAGGTCGAACTGCCGGACGGGAGCGTTGAGACCGCGCGCACCAAAGACGACGTTCGCGCGGCCCTGTTTAAACACTACTAACGATGAGACTGCTTGACACACTCAGATCGTGGCTCGGCCTCGGCGGCGACGGCGACGGCGACGGCGACGCCGACGCCGACGGAGACGGGGACCCACACGCGAACGCCGAGGTCGATACCCCGGCCGCCGACGAGACCGACGGCTCGGCCGCCGACGAAACTGGCACCGAGGCCGCAGCGGAGCCGAAACTCGATCCGAGCGGCGTGACCGAAACCCGGGTCGAATCGACGGACAGCGCCGTCGACGCACTCAAGCAGGCTCGTAACGAAGGCGGCGACGACGACACCGGGGCGACTCCTGCCGACGGTCCGAGCGTCAGTGCCGATCCGTCGACCGAACGGCGTGACTCCGACGCGTCCGCGGACGACGACTCGTGACGCCACTCCCGCCTGTGAACACCGCGGCTTCCTGTACCGGGGAAGCAGTCGCTCACGCTACGCTGAGGCGGCTTCTAACCTTTATCAGTCCGACCCGCGTAGATACATGTGGTGTGTTCACGTGAAACTCGCATTGATCGGGGTCGGACAGGCAGGTGGGAAGGTAGTCGACGAGTTCCTGGCCTACGACGCACAGACGGGCGCAGACATCGTTCGGGGAGCGATCGCCGTCAACACGGCGAAGGCGGACCTCAACGGGATCGACCGCCTCCCGGAGGACCGCCGGATCCTGATCGGGCAATCGCGGGTCAAGGGCCACGGGGTGGGCGCGGACAACGAACTGGGCGCGGAAGTGGCCGAGGAGGACATCGACGAGATCCAGGGGGCGCTCGACTCGGTGCCGGTCCACGAGATCGACGCGTTCCTCGTCGTTGCGGGGCTGGGCGGCGGGACGGGATCGGGTGGCGCACCCGTGATCGCGAAGAACCTCAAACGGATCTACACCGAACCCGTCTACGGGCTCGGCATCCTCCCCGGCAGCGACGAGGGCGGGATCTACACGCTGAACGCCGCCCGCTCGCTCAAGACGTTCGTCGACGAGGTGGACAACCTCATGCTGTTCGACAACGACGCGTGGCGCAGTTCGGGCGAGTCCGTCGGAGAAGGGTTCGACGCGATCAACAGGGAGTTGGTCCAGCGGTTCGGCGTGCTCTTCAGCGCCGGCGAAATCACCGAGGGGAGCGACGTCGCCGAGAGCGTGGTCGACTCCTCCGAGATCATCAACACGCTCAAGGGCGGCGGCATCTCGTCGCTGGGGTACGCCGACGTCGAGGTCGACGAACCGAAGCGGTCGGGGTTGCTCTCGCGGTTCGGCAACGATTCGAACGAGGGGATCGACAGCACGGAGGCCACCAATCGGATCACGAGCCTCGTCCGGAAGGCGACGCTCGGTCGGCTCACTCTGCCGTGTGAGGTGAGCGGGACGGAGCGGGCGCTGCTCGTCGTCGCCGGGCCGCCGGAGTATCTCAACCGGAAGGGCATCGAGCACGGTCGCAAGTGGCTCGAGGAACAGACCGGGTCGATGGAGGTCCGCGGCGGCGACTACCCGCGACGCGGCGAGGGAACCGTCGCGGGGCTCGTCCTGCTCGGCGGCGTGACGAACGTCCCGCGAGTGAAGGAGCTTCAGCAGGTCGCGGTCGAGGCGCAACAGAATCTGGGCGAGATCACCGACGAGAGCGAGGACCGCTTCACCGAGCTGATGGATAGCGACGGGGAGCTGGAGTCGCTGTTCTGACCGTCATCGCCTACTCGGAGCCGTCCTCCGAGGCGCCTCGGGCGGGGCCCGCTCCGGCACCCGGCCCGAGAGCGTGAGACGCACGCGCGGCGGCGATCACGCGGACGCGGTCGGCGAAGTGCTCGATCCGTTCCACCGACCCGGGGCTCTCGCATGCGAGCGGCCCCGAAGCGGAGTCGCTCGACGCTCGGTGCCGGGGGAGCGACCTCGTCACCGATCCTCGGTCGACGGCCGCCCGTCGACGAGGATGTCGAACGACTCCTCGATGTCGCCGAGCACGAGCAGCGCGTAGTACCGGAGGTACGTCACGACGGGGACCTGTGAGAGCGTCCCAACGACGAGCAACGCGACGCCGAACAGCACCGCGAGCGGGACGAGGAGGGCGAGTCCGAGCGGCGACGTCACCGAGACGGTCGCGTGTACGATCGCGACCGCGACGAGGAGGGGGACGAGGAGCGCGAACGCGACGAGCGCGAACGCGATCGAGACGACGACCCCGGTGGCGACCGTCAACAGGAACGCGACCGCGACGTACGCCAGGTACTGTTTCCACGCCGCCCTGACCGACGGCCAGAGGCGACGCCACGCCGCGACGACGCCCGAGTCCGACTGAATCATGAGCGGCACGACGAACGCGGTCGTGAACCCCGAGACCAACGCGTACCCGGCGCTGATGAGAGCCAGCACCGGGAGCCCGACGAGGAACGCCGTGGCGGAGTGCGCGGGGTCGCGCCCGGTCAGGACGGGAACGGCGAGCAGTGCGACCCAGCCGCCGAACAGCGCGAGCACCGGGAGTCCGATCGCGACTCGGAACCCGAACAGGGGGATCCCCTGCCGCCAGCGTCGGCGCCAGTGGCGTCGGAGCGACACCTCGCCGGTACAGAGCGACTCGATCAGCACGAACTCCATGACCGCTCCGACCAGGCCGAACAGCCCGAGGAGCAGGAGGCCGACGGCGACGACCGCGGCTGCGAGCGTCAGCAGCTCGACCGGGAGCCCGGAGGGAATTTCGCCGGGAGAAACCTCTCCCGTCGGAGCCGACGTGCTGAACTGTGTCGTCGGGAAGCTCACGCCACCGCCGACGAAGAACACGACG
The DNA here is from genome assembly GCF_002135045.1 of Halorubrum sp. SD683. Taxonomy (NCBI): domain Archaea; kingdom Methanobacteriati; phylum Methanobacteriota; class Halobacteria; order Halobacteriales; family Haloferacaceae; genus Halorubrum; species Halorubrum sp. SD683. The sequence goes on along the minus strand of NZ_NEWJ01000047.1, from coordinate 3,350 downwards.
ACCGCGAGCTTCAGCCAGCGGCGCACGGTGACGGGCGTCAGAAACGCTCGAGTGACACCGAGCGCTTTCTCGACGTTTTCGACTGCGTGGAGGGCCATGCGTCGAGGTACACGGATCGCGTAGTTAGCCCTTCTGGTGGCTTCCGCCGGGACTTACCGCGGCGCCTTCAGGTGCGGGAAACGTACATCCGTCGCCCGACCGTAGGAGATGCTGATGGAGGTCGCGCTGATCACGGTGGGTGACGAACTGCTCTCGGGCGACACGGTGAACACGAACGCCAACTGGCTCGCCGCCGAACTGAGCGAGCGCGGCGTCGCCGTGGCACGGATCCTCTCGATCCCCGACGACAGGGGAGAGATCGCCGACCGAGTCCGGGAGTACGCCGCGGACTTCGACGCCGTAATCGTCACCGGCGGCATCGGCAGCACCCCCGACGACGTGACGGTGGAGGCGGTCGCGGACGCGTTCGACCGCGAAATGGCCGTCACCGACCTCACGCGCGAGTCCGTCGAGCGCCGGCTGGCGGCGATCCGCGAGCGGGTCCCCGACCGCGAGTTCGACGTCGACGTCGAGGCCGAAGCGGCGGTCCCCGAGGGGAGCCGCCCGCTGGTGACCGACGCGGGGCTCGCGCCCGGCTGCGTGGTCGAGAACGTCTACGTCCTGCCCGGCATCCCGGACGAGCTGAAGGCGACCTTCGAGACGGTCGCCGACGAGTTCGCCGGGGACCGCCGCTCCCGGTTCCTGTACACCGTCGAACCGGAGTCGAACATCGTGCCCGCGCTGCGGGAGGCGATGGACCGGTTCGATGTCGCCGTCGGCTGTTACCCCGATCGCGAGGCGGACCACAACCGGCTGAAGGTGACCGCCACCGACGACGACGCGCTCTCGGCGGCCGCGGCGTGGCTGCTGTCGAACGTCGACGCGAGCGAGACGCCGGTGTCTCGCGACTGGTGACGCGGGCGACGCGGGCAACGCGGGCGAGACGACTCAGTCCGCGGGCTGTCCGCCGTCGACGGAGTCGGTCAGGCCTCTCGGTCGTCGCGATGTCCGCCACCATGACGCTCGCCGCCTCCTCGGCGAAGCGCAGCGCCGAGGCGCGGCCGATGCCCGAGCCCGCACCGGTGACCGGCGCCGTCTTCCCGCCGACTCCGCTCACGATTCGATGTCTCGGTCCCGCCGGCGCCTCAAATCCCTTCAGGAACAGGGACCGACAGCGTCGAGCGGTAACGGCCGACCATCGCCTCCGGTCGCCCGTCCGGACCGGTGGGTGACCAGCGAAAAGAGCGTATTGGCGCGAGCGACTCGGTGCCACGGCTGCTCCGCGACGTCTCAGCCGTCCGCGGCGGGCGTCTCGTCGGCGGGGCTGGCCGAGATCCGTCTGCTGCTGTGGACCGAGACGACACACTCCGAGAGAACGAACTTGACCACCCCGGTCGAGGGCGTCGCCTCCCCGTCGCCCTCGCCGAACAGTCGGCTGAGGGCCGCCGCATGCGCGCGGTCGTACCGGGACGCGACCGTCGAGCGGGCCGTCCCGGTGGCGTTCGAGACGGTGTCGGTGACGGCCTCGTAGAGGGCCGACTCGTCCCAGTGAGCGAGCTGGCGGTCGTGCCACAGTTTCGTCGATTCGTCGGCGGATCGGGGGTTGCGGGTCATTGGTCGAACGCGGGCGTCGGTTCGCCCGTAACTTCTACTGAACGTTCGGTAAGTATCAACCTTTCGTCCGCGTTTGGCGTCGAAGGGGGCGACTCCCCGTCGGTGTTCGGAAGCCGCCTCTAGCGCCGTATGACGGGACTTCTGGCAGGTAGACGACTTCGAGACCGCGGAAAGCGCTCTCGGCACACACCCAGAGACGCGGACGAAGCACTTTTACCTACCGAACGTTCAGTATTTGATATGGCACGCGTTTCGCTCCGAAAGAATCCGCTGCTCGCCGCCCTGTTGGGGACGTTGGCCACCGGGCTCGGCCACCTGTACCTCCGGCGTTGGGTCCGCGCCCTCGGGTGGCTCTCGGCCAGCTTCGCCGCGACGGTCCTGTTCGTCCCCGAATCGACGCTGTCCGCCGTGAGTTCGGGGACGCTCGTGGACCCGTTCTCGCTGCTCCCGCTCGTCCTCGTCACCGGTATCAGCGTCCTCGACGCGTACCTCGTCGCGAACGCCGAGCGTCGGTCCGACGACGCTCGGGCGAGCGATGCGGCGGGAGAGACGGAGGCGGACGAATCGCCGACCTGTCCCGCCTGCGGGAAGCCTGTCGACCCGGACATCGGGTTCTGTCACTGGTGTACGACCGAGTTCGAAGCCCTCGACGACGCCGGCACCGGACGGGTCGACGAGCGGGGAGACGAGTGACGATGGCCGCCGACGCACCTGAGCGGGACTGGAGCGCCGCCGAAGCAGAGATCATGGAGGCGACCTACCGAGCGCTGCTCGAACACGGCTACGCCGGGCTGTCGATCTCGCGGATCGCCGCCGAACTCGGCAAGTCCAAGGCCGCCATCTACTACCACTACGACGCCAAAGACGAGCTCCTGGCAACGTTTCTCGAGTTCGCCGTCGACAGGTTCGAAGCGACCGTCGCGACCGAGACCGGCGACGAGCCGACGGCCGACCTCGAACACGTCATCGAGAAGCTCCTGCCGCTCCAACCGGACGAGGAGCAGCGCCAGCTCCAGGCCGTCTTGGTCGAGCTCCGGTCGCAGGCCGTGACGAACGAGGTGTTCCGCGAGCAGTTCACGCGGATCGACGACCGGTTAGCGGCCGCCATCCGGGATATCGTCGAGCGCGGCATCGACGAGGGGACGTTTCGCGACGTCGACCCGTCGCGGGTCGCAGAGCACGTCTTGGCGACTGTCAACGGCGCGATGTACGCCCGCGCGACGACCGATCGCGAGAGCGCCGCGGCGGCGACCCGGGTCTCGCTCGCCTCGTACATCGACTCCGAACTCCGGCGTCACCCGTGAGCGGAGCGGTGACACGACCGCGCGGAGGCGCGTAGCTCCCCCCGCGACGACACGACAGCATCATGTACACTATCGCAGACCTCCCGATCGACAACCGACTCCGGACCGTCCAGTACGACCTCGAGCTCGAAACGGCCCTCCGCCGGATGTTCGAGAACGACTACACGCAGGTCGGCGTCGAACGCGACGGCGAGCTCGTCGGGATTGTCACCTACCGATCCGTCGTCCGGACGCTGCTCGCGTTCCACCAGCTGGACGTGGGCCACACGCTCTTCGGTAGACTGGCGGAACTAGCGGAATACATTGACAGCGATACAGTCCACGAGACTGTGGATCGGTGCCCCAGTAAGGTTCAGTGACCGGAGGAAGCCGTAGGTCCGAGCGGCCTGCTCC
>NZ_NEWJ01000046.1:0-21958 GCF_002135045.1 Halorubrum sp. SD683 | reverse complement strand
CGAGGCGGGGCGGCACGGGTGGGCGCCCGCGCGTTGCGGGCGCGCCAGGAACCCGGGCGGGACGGCGCCGGGCAGGACGCGAAGGGGGGCCGCCGGGAGGCGATCGAGCAGCGCCATCCCCGCGAGGGTGCCGACGAGCGCGGCCACGAGCAGCGGTGCGAACCGGGCCCCGCAGGTCCGCAGTTCCTCGCGCGTGAGCTCTCCGACGAGGGCGACGTTCACCGCGAACATCGGGACGATCATGAACGCGACGGCGGCCGCCGGGTCGAGCGTCGACGCGAGCACCGTCGTCCCCACGACCGCGAAGCCGAACCCCGCGACCCCGTTGACGGCGCCCGCGACCGCGACGACGACCGCGACGGTCGCAACCAGCTCGGCCGAGAGCGCGAGCGCCATACGTTCGACACGAGCCGGACCGGCATAATAACACGAGTGCCCGATCGGGCGGCTCCGGCGGCGTCCGCGGCCCGACATCGAACCATTTCCCGCCTACGCGGTCGCTATGCCGGTCGGTCCCACGCGCAGTTCGACTCGACGCGCGGGCCCGCCCCTATCGGTCTCCGGGCGCTACCGCCGCGGCCTTCGCCGTTCGCGACTCCCTCAGACACGCGGCGGCGTCCTACGCGTTCACGAACGGCTCCCACCCCCCCCAGCGGAGGAGCGTCTCGGCGCGGTCCGCGTCCGCCAACAGCACGTTCCGCCGGTCCGGGAGCGTCTCGTCGGCGAGTCCCTGCGGAATGGCGAGCGTGCCGCTCGGTACGTCGTCGTCGCCGCCGACCGGGATGTGGCCGCCGTCGACTTTCATGACGAGCGGGGCGTCGAGTCGCTCGACGCCGTCCCCGTCCGCGTACAGCTGCTCGTTGACGTGTTCGTGGTCCGCCCGCCGGATGACGGCGCGCTCGCCGTCATGGGGTTCCACGTACAGTTCCCCCAAGTAGTAGCCGCTCGAGAATCGCTCGAACATTCTATGCGTGTCAACACCTACCACGACCATACATAAGTGTTTCTCGGCCGTGACCGGCCCTGATAATCGGGGACGGAACGCGCCCGGTTCTCAGTCAGCGTCCTCAAGCGCGCCGTGACCGAGCGGTCCGCGGGGTGCTCGCCCTCACTCCTCGTCCGACCGCCGCGCGACCTCGTGGCGACCGAACCCGTACCGGAGTCGGTTCGCGAGCCGTCGCGAGAAGCGGCCCTCGTTGCGCGAGTCGAACCGCTCCGCGAGCGCCTGGTAGATGATCGGCACCGGGACCTCCTGTTCGAGCGCCTCCTCGACGGTCCACGTCCCCGTCGAGCCGCCCGCGACGTGGTCCGCCACGTCGCCGAGCTCCGACCCCTCCTCGCGGAACGCCTCCTCGCAGAGCTCCAAGAGCCACGACCGGATCACCGCGCCGTTGTTCCACGTGCGCGCCACCGACTCCATGTCGAGGTCGTAGCGCCCGTCGGCGAGGAGCTCGAACCCCTCGCCGTACGCCTGCATCAGGGCGTACTCGACGCCGTTGTGGACCATCTTCACGTAGTGGCCCGACCCGGACTCGCCCATGCGGTCGTGGCCGTCCGGTCCGGTCGCCACCGCGTTGAACACGGGTACCATCGCCTCGTAGGCCCACGCCGGACCGCCGACCATCAGCGAGAAGCCCGCCTCCGCGCTCGCGGGGCCGCCGGAGGTGCCGCAGTCGAGGTATGCGGCGTCGGTATCCGCGGCGCGCCGCGTGGACGCCTCGAAGTGGGAGTTGCCGCCGTCGACGACCACGTCGTCGCCGTCGAGGTACGGTTCCAGGTCCGCGAGCGTGGCGTCGACCGCGTCGCCCGCGGGCACCATCAGCCAGATCCGCTTGCCGGCGTCCTCGTCGCCGCCGGACCGGTCCAGCCGGTCGCAGAGGTCCGCGAGCGAATCTGCGGGCTCCGCGCCGTTCTCGGCCGCCTCCGCGGTCGCCTCCGCCGAGAGGTCGAACGCGACCACGTCGTGGCCCGCCGACAGCGACCGGTTCGCGACGATCTGCCCCATCCGCCCGAGTCCGATGACCCCGAGTTCCATGCGCGAGGGGTGGCGGGGCCCGGCCGTAGTGGTTCCGGTTCGCCGGGCGACCCCGGGCCCGGGTCAGTAGCCGATCTCGGCCTCGGGCTGCCGTCGTCGACGAGCGGGAATGCGGTCTCCCGAACCGTTTTCAGCTCCCGCGGAGTGCCGGGGTCATGGGACGCGTCAACGAAGGCGACCTCGACTGGAGCGAGACGGACCGCGGCGGGACCCGATTCCGCCGGAAGCAACTGGCCGAAGCGGCCGACTGCGAGGCGATCGGCTGTAGCCTCTACGAGCTCCCCGCCGGGGCGAAGTCGTGGCCGTACCACTACCACACCGCCAACGAGGAGGCGCTCTACGTCCTCGCGGGCGAGGCCACGCTTCGCCACGGGGGAGAGACGGAAGAGATCGCGGCCGGCGACTACGTCGCCTTCGCCGCCGACGAGTCAGGCGCGCACCGCGTCGTCAACGAGGGCGACGACCCCGTGCGCTACCTCGCGCTGTCGACGATGACCGAGCCGGACGTGACGGTGTACCCCGATTCGGAGACGTTCGGCGTCTTCGTCGGGTCGCCGCCCGGCGGCCGCGACGAGCGCTCCTTGTCCGGCTACCACGAGATCGACGACGCGGTCGACTACTGGGAGATGTAGCCGCTCCGGCGACTGGGAACTCAGGTGCCCGAGAGTTCAGACTCCGTCGCGCTCGGCGGCCGCCGCCTCTCGCTCTCCGAGGTGCGCGCGCAGCGCGTCCACGTCCTTGTTGCCAGCGCCGGTGTTCAGCAGGACGACGGTGTCGTCGGGACCGAACTCGACAGATTCCGCGAGCGCGAACGCCCCCGAGACGGCGGCCGCGCAGGTCGCGCCCACCTCGAGCCCCTCCGTGCGAGCCACGTCGACCGCGGCGTCGAGGATCTCCCGGTCGGTCGTTGCCACCGCACCGCCGTCGGACTCGCGGACCGCCTCCAAGATGAGGTGACTCGCGCCCGGATCCGGGATCGCGATCCCGTTGCACGCAGTGTCGACCTCGTCGTCCGCGAGCGGCTCGTGGCGGTCCGCCCCGGACTCGTAGGCGCGGACGACCGGGGCGCAGCCCGCGGCCTGCGCGGCGTACATCGGGACCAGTTCGTCGGTCCACCCCAGCTCTCTCGCCTCCCGGGCGGCCTTGTGCATCCCGACCAGCCCGACGCCGCCGCCGGTCGGGTAGACGACCGCTTCGGGGGCTTCCCAGTCGAGCTGTGCCAGCAGCTCCAGTGCCATCGTCTTCTTTCCCTCGTGGCGGTACGGCGTGACGAACGTCTTCGTCGAGTACCACTCCGGGTTGTCAGCCATCGCGTCGGCGTACGCTGCTCCGGCGTCGCCGATCTGGGAGCTGCCGTCCACCGGGTCGGTAACGGTCAGGTCCGCGCCGTGAACCTCGGTCATCGCCTTCTGGGTGAACCCCGCCCGCGAGGGGAGGAACACGTGCGCGTCGAGGTCTGCGCGGGCCGCGTACGCCGCTGCCGCCTGCCCCGCGTTGCCCGCGCTGTTCAGGGCGACCTCGCTTGCGCCGTGCTCGCGCGCCGCCGTCATCGCGGCCGCCTGCCCCCGGTCTTTGAACGTCCCCGTCGGGTTCGCGCCCTCGTCTTTCAACAAGACCCGCCCCACGCCCATCGCGTCCGCCAGCCCGGGACACTCCACGAGCGGGGTGGCCCCCTCGCCGAGCGACACCGCGGTCTCAGCGGGGAACGGGAGGAGCTCGTCGTACCGCCACATCGACCCGTCGGGGCGGGCGTCGAGCGTCTCCGGCGTGAGCCCGACGCGGTCGTAGTCGTACGTCGGGTCGAGGATGCCGTCGCAGTCGGGACACCGGTGGGTCGCCGCCTCCGCGTCGAACGTCTCCCCGCAGTCGACGCATGTCAGGCCGACGAACGCGTCCGTGGTCTCCATGCCAGCGCGCTCGGGCGCCGGGGCCTTCGGTGCTGCGGTCGCGGCGGTGTCGGCCCGACCACCGAAGCGGCCTCGCTTCGGCGACCGAGACGGTCACGTTTCGGCGAGCGAGGCGGCCCGCGGTCCGCCCGTCCCTGCCCGGGGTACTTAGGTCCGAAACGTATGAAGCGGTAGGCGGAGGGGAGTCGGGACGGTACTCCCACGGGAGATGCGTGTACCAGCGACCGCCCGGACGGCGGGTCCGTGGGGTGGAGCGAGGTGGAAGCGATGAGTCGGACGGTGCTCCGGTTGGACCTCCCGGCCGGGTCGTGGCTCGCCGACGCGTCGCGGGGCGTCCCCGCGGCGACGCTCCGGATCGCGGAGACGATCGCCGTCGACGGCGACGCTCCGGAGACCGCGGCGACCGTTCGCGTCGCCGGTACCGACAGGGACCGCGTGGAGAACATGGTCCGGGGCCACGAGCGCGTCGCGCGCGTGACGGCGGTCGAGCGCCGCGGCGACGTTCGCACGCTCCGCGTGGTCGGCCGCGCCCCCGTCTACCTCCCCGCGGCGCGGGCGGTCGGCCTCCCCATCGAGTCGACGGTCGAGGTCGCCGACGGCCGCGCCACGGTGACGGTCGTCGGCGATCGGGACCGGATCGAAGCGTTCGGGCGTCGGCTCGCGGACGACGGAGTGACGGTCGGCGTCGCCGCGACCGGGGGCGACGAGCCGGATCGGACGCTCACCGAAGCGCAGCGCGACCTCGTCTTCGCGGCGGTCGAGAGGGGCTACTACGACACCCCGCGGCGGTGTACGCTCACGGAGCTGGCCGAGGCGAACGGGATCGCGAAGTCGACGTGCAGCGAGACGCTCCACCGCGCCGAGGGACGGGTGATGCGCCGGTTCGTCGACGGCGAGGGGCCGTTCGACTCGCCGTCGGACGCCGAGGGCTGGCCAACGGCGAAGCGCGCGCCCCCCGGGGCGGCCTCGCTTGAGGCCGACGAGCCCGACGCCGACAAGCTCGACGCCGACTAGTTCTGCGTCGACGGGCTCGGCGCGACCGGGCCGCGGGTCGGCCGGTCGGTTCGCGTGTGTGCGAGTGTGCTATTCCCCGTCGAGCGCCTGCCACGAGAGCCGCGGGTCCCGCGCGGCGCCGACCTGGTCGATCCGCGCGGCGGCGGTCCGGTTCGGCGCCGCGTCGAGCGCCTCGTCGGTGTCCGCGTACGCGAGGTTGAACGCCTCGGCGAGGTCGTCGAGCGAGGACTGCCCCTCGATCTCCGTCGGCTCGGTTAGCATCGCCTCGGGGACCATCTCCGGCCACTTCGTCGTCGGCGGGTGGACGCCGAAATCGAGCATTCGCTTCGCCACGTCGGCCGCGTCGCGGTCGCCCGCGGTCGCCGCGAACTCGTGGTGGAACGGGCCGAAGGGAACGTCGAGGTCGATCCGCTCGGCGAGGTAGTTCGCGTTGAGGACGGCCTTCGCCGCCGCGTCGGCGAGCCCCTCGTCGCCCAGGCGGGCGACGTACGCGTACGCCTTGATCAGCACGAGCCAGTTGCCGGCGAAGCCGTGGACCCGGCCGATCGTGCGGTCCGGCTCGAAGCGCTCGTACCCCGACCCCGTCTCGGCCTCGCGGACCCGCGGCGTTGGGAGGAACGGCGCCAGTTCGTCGACGACGCCGACCGGGCCGGCGCCGGGACCGCCGCCGCCGTGCGGTGTCGCGAACGTCTTGTGGACGTTGTAGTGCATCACGTCGAACCCCATGTCGCCGGGCCGGCCGCGGCCGAGCAGCGCGTTGAGGTTCGCGCCGTCGTAGTAGAGCAAGCCGCCGGCGTCGTGGACGATCTCCGCGATCTCGGTGATGTCGCGCTCGAAGAGGCCCACCGTGTTCGGGTTCGTGAGCATCAGCGCGGCGGTGTCGTCGCCGACGGCCGCCTCCAAGGCCTCGAGGTCGACGCGCCCGTCCTCGCCGGAGGGCAGTTCGACCACCTCGTAGCCGGCGGTCGCCGCTGTCGCGAAGTTCGTCCCGTGGGCCGACGCCGGGATCACGACCTCCGAGCGGTCGTTGCCGTGGTGCTCGTGATACGCCTTCGTGACGAGGATCCCAGTCAGTTCGCCCGCCGCGCCCGCGGGCGGCTGGAGCGTGACGGCGTCCATCCCCCCGATGTCGGCGAGCGCCTCCTGGAGCCGGTACTGGAGTTCGAGGTTCCCCTGCGCGGAGCGCGCGGAGCGGTCGGGGTGGACGGCGGCGTTCGGGTCGGCCGCCACGTCCTCGGTGAACTTGGGGTTGTACTTCATCGTACAGCTCCCCAGCGGGTACGGCCCCGCGTCGATGGCCCAGTTCATCTGCGAGAGCCGGGTGTAGTGGCGCGCCGTCTCCGGCTCCGAGGGGTTCGGCAGCGTCAGCTCCTCGCGGGTCAGGTCGTCCGGCAGCGGAGAGCCCTCGCGCACGTCGACGGTCGCTTGCCCCTTCTCCGAGAGCAGCGGCTCCCGGACGTCCTCGCCGTCTCGCTCGTAGTTCGCTTGGTCGTGGATCATCAGAGCACCTCCTCGAAGGCCGCGACGAGCCCGTCCGTCCGTTCCGCGTTCAGGTCAGTGACGCACACCTGAAGCAGGTGGTCGTCGATCGCGTGGACCGCGAACCCCTCGGCCTCCAGGTCCTCGGCGACCGCCGGGGCCGGCTGGTCGACGTGGACCACGAACTCGCGGAAGTGGTGACGGTCGTGGACGGGGGCGGTCGCGCCCGACAGGCCTTCGATCCGGGCCGCCAGCGCCTCGGCGTCGCGGACGCAGTCGTTCGCGAGGTCGACGAGGCCGTCGGGCCCCAGCGTCGCCGCGTGGATCGCCGCCCGGAGCGCGACCCACGCCTGGTTCGTACAGATGTTCGATGTGGCGCGCTCCTTGCGGATGTGCTGCTCGCGCGTCTGGAGCGTCAGCGTGTACGCGCGGTCGCCGTTCGCGTCCTCGCTCGCCCCGACGAGCCGACCGGGGACCTGCCGAAGGAAGTCGTCGCGGCAGGCGAAGATGCCGAGCCCCATCCCGTAGCTGGTCGGCAGGCCGAGCGAACCGGCCTCGCCGACGACCACGTCGGCGCCGACCGACGCGGGCGATTCGAGCACCGACAGCGCGACGACGTCGGAGCCGAGCGCGAACAGCGCGTCGGTCTCGTCGGCGAGGTCGCCGATCGCCGCGAGCCGCTCTTCGAGGCAGCCCCGCACCGTCGGGCTCTCGGCGTACAGCATCACGACATCGTCGCCCGCGCGGTCCGCGAGCGCGTCGACGTCGGCCGTGCCGTCCGCCATCGGGTACGTCTCGACGGTCATGTCGGCGCCGTCGCAGTAGTTCTCCAGTACCGCCCGCTTCCCCTCGCGGAGCTGCTCGGGCACGAGGACCACGTCGCCCGATGTCGAGCGGACGCGGTCCGCCAGCGTCGCGGCCTCGCCGAGCGCGGTCGCGGCGTCGTACATCGAGCAGTTCGCGACGTCGAGCCCGGTCAGCTCGACGAGCATCGACTGGTACTCGAAGAGCGCCTGGAGGAACCCCTGCGACACCTCCGGCTGGTACTGGGTGTAGCTCGTGAGGAACTCCGCGCGGTCGGCGAGGTGGTCGACGACGCTCGGCACGTAGTGACCGTAGTGCCCCCGGCCGAGGAACTCCGTGAGGTCGTCGTTGCGCGCGAAGATCCGCGCGCACTCGTCGCGGATCTCGCGTTCCGTCCGCGGCTCGATGCCGAAGTCGCCGTCGAAGGCGACCGGGTCGGGGATGTCGAACAGGGCCTCCTCGTCCTCGACGCCGATCGCCGCCAGCATCGCCGCGGTCTCCTCGTCCGTGTGCGGTGCGTACGGGGTGCCGTTGGCCCGGCTCATCTGGTCGCTCCCCCGCGTCCCCGGGCCGTCGCCCGGCCGTCGTTCGCTCCTCGGTTCGCGGCTCGTCGGTCGAAACGTTGCGTTGTCATGATCGGGTGCGGTGTCGAATGTCCGTCGTCGGATCCGGGTCGGCGCGGTCAAGCGATCTGCTGGTCGTACTCGTCGGCGTCGAGAGTCCCATCGGCGTCGCCGCCCTCGGCCGGGTCGACCTCGAGCATCCACCCCTCGCCGTACGGGTCCTCGTTGACGAGTTCGGGGCGGTCGAACAGGGCTTCGTTGACCGCGACGACCTCGCCCGAGACGGGCGCGTACAGGTCCGACACCGCCTTGATCGACTCGACGACGCCGAACGACTCGCCGGCGGAGACCTCGTCGCCGACCTCGGGGAGCTCGACGAACACTACGTCGCCGAGCTCGTCCTGCGCGAAGTCGGAGACGCCGATCCGAACGGTGTCGCCGCCGGCCGTCGCCCACTCGTGCGATTCCAAGTACCGTCTGTCGTCGGGAACGTCGAAGCTCATTTGTCGGGGTCGCCGCGGTCCGATCGGGTTCCGGTCCGCGACACGTGTGAATCATCCTTCTGACGACGAGGAAATAAAAGGTGTGTTCGCGGCGGTCGAGCCGGGGAACGGCGGCCCGGAGCGCCGGATCGGTCCCGGCGTCTGAACCACCTCGACCCCGGCGTCCGAGCTCCTCCGTCACCCGCCTCGGCGCCCCGTCAGGTCCACCGATCGAGCCCGGTCTGGACCTGCGACTCGGCGATGCGCTCGAACCCCCGCTCGACCTCGCCCGCGGCGACGCCCCACTCGTCGACGACGTACTCGCGGGCGGCCTCGACGTCCGGGTTCACGTCGGCGTCGACCGCGACGTCCTCGGCCGGCGGGTCCATGAACAGCTCCCGGATCGCCTCGGCGTTCGGGATCTCGGCGTCCCGGGCGTCGAGGACCCCCCACAGATCGCCGTGTTCCGCGATCGCCTTCACCGCCGTCTTCGGCCCGATCCCGCGGACCCCCTCGTTGAAGTCGGTGCCACAGAGCATCGCGACGTCGACGAGCCCCTGCCGGTCGAGGCCGAGGTCCTCCAGGGTCGCCGACAGGTCCATCAGCTCCGGGTCGCCCTTGCTCGTCAGCTGACGGAGCGTCGTCGGCGCGCCGAACAGCAGCGTGTCGTAGTCCTCGCTGCCGGCGTGGTCTACCGTCCCAGTCGCGGCCATATGCGCGCACTGCGCTTCCCCCTCCGCGGGCGCCTCGACGACGGGCACGTCGAGCAGTCCCAGCAGCTCGCGGGTCGTCTCCTGTATCGTGTCCGTGAGCCGCTGCGTGCGCGCCTCCAAGCGCGCGGCCTCGACGGCGTCCCCGCGCTCCTCGGCGGCTGCCCGGCGTTCCTCGGCCGCCTCGCGCTTCTCGCGGCGCTCCGCCACCTCGTCGGCCTTCAGGTCGGTGACCGCGCCGTCGAACACCATCACCGGTATCAGGTCGTGCTCGAAGAACTTCGGAAGCCCCTGAACGACCCCGATCAGGTTCGCGACCTCGACGCCGTCGGCGGTGGTGTACTTCTCGTCGCTCGTCCACTTCACCGTCGTCGTGAGGTACCGGTACAGCCAGTTGTGCGCGTCGACGGCGACGACGCCCCCCTCGATCTCCGCGAAGGGCGCGTCGCGGATCGACGCGAGGTCGCGCAGGTCGGCGTTTCCCATTACCCGTCAGTGGGGCGCGTCGCTGTTAAACGCTGACGGGTCGGGGGGACCGGCGGCGGTTCGCGGCCCGCAGTCGCTTCGGCTCCCGCCGGGATCCGCCTGCCGACTTCTGGGCAGTTTATGTGCGTCACGCGCGTACAGCGAGGCGTCTGAATGGTTTCCCCGTTCGAGGTGTTGGAGGTCGACGAGGACGCCGACGACGAGGCGGTCGAACGGGCCTACCGCGAGCGCGTGAAGCGTGCGCACCCGGACCAGGGCGGCTCGATCGAGGAGTTCCAGCTCGTCCGCCGAGCCTACCGCGAGCTGTCCGAACGCGACGGGAACGGCGACGCGGGCGACGGGACCGACCCGGCTGACGTCGACCTCACCGAGGGCGACGACGCGCGCGAGCCGCGGTCGACCCGCGTCGAGTTCCTCGACTACGAGGCGGTCGTCGACTACGGCTGGTCGCTCGAGGACGACGAGCTGTTCCGGAAGGCCGCCCACGCCGACCTCGGCCCCGACGCCCACGGTCGCCTGCTCGTCCACGCGGACGAGAGTCTGCTTGAGGCGGCCGAGCGCAGCGGCTTCGCGTGGCCGTTCTCCTGTCGCGGCGGCGCCTGCGCGAACTGCGCGGTGTACCTCGCCGAAGGCGAGCTCTCGCAGCCGACCGACCACATCATGCCCGACGACCTCGCCGAGCGGGGGTTCCGGCTCTCCTGTAACGGCTACCCACTGACCGACGAGCTGTCGGTCGTGTTCAACGTGAAACAGCGTCCCGAGCTCGACGACCTCATCCTCCCGCCCGGGCCGTTCACGCGTCGCTGACTCCGCCGCGTCCGAAAAAGCTGACCGCGTGACGCCTCAGAACGACTCGGAGACGGCGGCAACGACGGCGTCCTCGACCGCGTCGCGCTCGCCGGAGAGGAACTCTATCTTCCCCTCGCGGACGCCGGCGGTGGCGATGTCCGCGCCCGGCGCGAGCTCGGCCGCGCGGTCGGCAACGTCGCGGACGGAGACGTCCGCGGTCGTGCGCACGTACAGCTCGTCGGTGCCGACGCCGACCGTCGCGAACGGCTCGCCGTCGGCGCGGCGCCGGTGGAGGTCGTCGAGGAGGAGGGGCGTCGGCGGGAAGTCGTACCGGTGGGTGTAGCCGTCGGTGTCGAGCAGGGCGAACTCGACGCCGTCGACCGCCTCGGTCACGACGTTCGCGTCCGCGGTCTCGACCTCGGCCTCCAGCTTCTCCCGGAACTGCTCGGAGACGTGCGCCGCGAGGTCGCCGCCGTCCGAGAACAGGAGGTCGGCGATCAGCTCGCGCTTGTCCTGGTACGACTGGTAGTACGCCTCCAGCGCGACCGCCTCGCGGAGCTCGGCGACGCGCTCGGCGTCGTAGCCCGCGTCGCGCGCGAGGTCGACGTACCGGTCGGGGCCGTCCGCCCAGTAGCTCACGGCCGGCAAGTGTCGCAGGTCGGCGCGGACCCCGCCGTTGATCGCCGACGCGAGCGAGGCGACGAGCGCGCCCGTCGAGAGCGTCTCGTCGCCGTCGGCGTCGGCCAGCTCCGGCGAGACGAGCGTGTCGACCGCGTCCCGCGTCTCGGGGTCGGCGACCGCGGCGTCGACGACGACCGCGTCGACCCCGTACACCGACAGCAGGTCGATGCCGTCGGCGGACTCGGTCGTCGATCCGGCGCCGACGAGGAGGAAGAGCGGGAGCTTCTCGTCGTGGCGGTCGCGGTCTTGGAGCATCCGCGTCGCGTCGTTGGTGGCCGCGTCCATCCCGTACACCGGCTCGTCGAGCGGGCGGCGGGTGAAGTAGTGGTACTCCGCGTCGCTCTTCGCGTGCTCGTCGCGGATCAGCGGGAGGACGGCGCGCTCGACCGCGGCGCCCGCGACGTAGCCGTCGGCGGTCGCCGGGTGGCGCACGACGATCGGGCGCGATTCGAGGACCGCGCGGCGGACCGCCTCAGCGGCGTCGAGCAGGTCGTCAGCGAGCTCGGCGACGGTCTCGTCGCCGGCCAGCGGCTGGAGCCCCTCGGGGCGCGCCTCGTCGGTGAGGGCCTCGGCGAGGCGGCGGCGGACCGTTTCGGCGTCGTCGCCGTCGAGGAGGACGAGCGCCTCGGACTCGACCTGAACGTCGCCGCGGTGGCTCTCGACCTCCCCGTCGACCCGCACCGCGTCGCCGACCTCCACGTCCGGGTGCGCCCGGACGCCGGGCTCGACGAACGCGGCCACGTCGACGGCGCCCGTCGCGTCGCTGACCTCGAACACCGTCGGGCCGCCGGTCTGGCGGACGCCGACGACCTCGCCCTCGATCCGGACCGAGTCTCCGATCGCGTCGCCGAGCGACGTGATCGACACGCGCTCGGGCTCCGGTTCGTCCACGTCAGACTCGTCCGTGTCTGTCTCCGCGGACCCCTCGTCTTCTGCGGTCGTCTCGGACGTGGGCTCCTTCGACGCGTCCGCGTCGTCCGGTCCGACGCCCTCGTCCGCGGCCGCATCCGCTTCAGGAGCGTCCGTCGATTGGGACTCACTCGGCTCCGCATCGGCCTCTTCGGCCTCCTCGCTCGGCGCCTCGGGTTCCGCGTCGGCTTCCGTCTCGTCCTCGTCTGCGGACTCCGCGGCGCCAGCGTCGTCGTCGGCTTCGGACTCTTCGACGTCGTCGCCCGACGCCTCGTCGGGGAGGTGCTCGCCGGAGGGCTCTTGTACGAGGACGCCGCGGAACTCGCGGTCGGCCTGTCGAATCGACCAGCCGAGGTCGACGTTCCCGTTGTCGCGGACGCCTTTCACTTGGACGAACACGTCGTCACCCGGCTCCCAGTCGAGGCTGTCGAGGCGACGGTCGAGCTCGGAGCGGTGGAGCAGTCCGGTGACGCCCGGCGCGAGGTCGACGAACACGCCGAACTCGGCGTATCCGTCGACGACGCCCCGGTAGAAGCGGCTCGGAACCAGATCGTCGGGAGAGTCGCCGCGGAAGTCGAACGCGACGTCTTCTTGGTGCGAGTCGCAGACGCGACCGCCCCCGACGTCGGTGCCACAGATGATACAGGATCCCATTTGAGTACACCGAGAGTCTCGGGCCTAAAACGGTTGTCGAAAGCCGGCTCGGCGACTCGATCGGAGCGCGGCGGGTTCGCGGTCGTCACGCCGCGACGGCCCGACGCGTCAGGCGCCGAGCAGCGTCCGTCCCGCCGCCACGACGCGGTAGCCGACGCCGTACCCGAGCGCGGCGGGCGGGATCGCGGCCGCAACCGTCCGGACCGCGCCCAGCCCGTGAACCGCGCGGAACCCGACGAACAGCAGCACCGCCGCGTACGCGCCGCAGAGGACTCTGAGTTCGGGTATCGCCGGGCCGGCCAGCGCCATCGGCGAACTCGCGTACGCGACGACCTGGACCGTCTCGCTCACGCCGCCGCGGTCGCGCAGCGAGAAGCTCCCGTCGGCGACCTCGACGCTCGCGACCACGACGGAGACGGTCGCGACCGCGGCGGTCAGGTGGAGGCCGACCGGCGCCGCCAGCGCGACCGCGACGAGGAAGACGAGGAGGTCCGAGAGGAGCCGCGAGGAGGGGACGACGACGGGTACCGCTCCGGAGTCGGTCGCGATCAGGCCGAGCGTGAACGCGGCGGCGACCGCGACCGCGAACGTCAGCGCCGGAGCCTGGTCCCCGGGCGTAATCCCGTTCGCGAACGCCCGCCGCGGGCGAACGAGGACCTCGACCCAGGTGCGCGCGATCCCTCGCGGACCGCGGGGGCGTCCGCCCGCCGAGTCGCTCATCCGAGTCGTCACGGTCGGAGTTCGGCCGCGCGGAATAACCCGTTTCCGGTTCGATCCCGAGTCGGTGGGCAGTTCGACCCCGCGTCGGTGGCTGGTTCAGCCACGCGTCCGTCCCGAGCCGGGCCCCACACCGCCTCATTCTTATCAGGGCTGATACGCGGTGCGCAAACCCTTATATCGGCGGTGTCGGAGTGACAGCCGAATGGTGGCGTTCCGAGACGACGAGCGAGGGTTCACCCCGCTGGCGGGGACCGGACTGCTCGTCGGGGTCGTCGTGCTGCTGCTCGCCATCGTCGGCGCGGCGGTGTTCGGCCTCATCGACGGCGTCGCCCCGCCCGACGCCGAGTTCGAGGGGCGACAGGAGGGCGGCGAGCTCGTCGTCGTCGCGCTCGGGCCCGAGCCGGTCCCGGCCGAGGAGCTGTACGTCCGCGGCGAGGACCCGGACGGGAACGTCCAGTTCGGCGCGTGGCCCGGCGACGGCGTCGTCCGGCCGGGCGATCGGGTCCCAGTCCCGAACGCGACCGGCAACGAGAACTTCGAGGTCGTCTGGGAGCCGGTCGCGTTCGACACCCGGGAGACGCTCGGAAGGTACAACGGCGAGGACTCCGCGATAGAGGAGTGGAGCGAGGAGAACGGCGGCAGCACGCCGGGCGGCGGCGTCGGAGTCTGAGGTCGGTTCGGTGTCGAGGTCGCGCTCAACGCGGAGGCGGAGCTCTCACTCGACCGGAACACGCTCGCCGCGCTCATCGGCCCGCTCGATCGCCGCGAGCACGCGCTGGACCTCGTAGCCGTCCGCGAACGACGGCTCGAACGACTCGCCCTCGGCGACCGCCGAGAGGAACTCGTAGTTCTCATGGACGAACGTGTGCTCCCACCCGATCACGTGGCCGGGGGGCCACCAACGGTCGACGTACGGGTCCGACTCCTCGGTGACCAACACCGTCTCGTAGCCGCGGTTCCCCTCGCGCAGCACCTCCAACTCGTTGAGCCGCTCTAAGGAGAACTTCAGGCTCCCCTTTGTCCCGTGGACCGCGATTGTGTGGTCGTTCTTGTGCCCCTCGGCGACCCGGCTCGCCTCGAAGGTTCCGGTCGCGCCCGACTCGTACTCGACCTGCGCGCTGTACGCGTCGTCGACGGTCACGTCGCGGTACTCGGCGACCCCGCCGTCCTCGTCGTGGACGGGGCGCTCGTCGACAAACGTCGTCAACTGTCCAGCGACGCGCTCGAACTCGCCGACGCGGTCGCCGACGAGAAACCGCGCGAGGTCGAGCGTGTGCGCGCCGAGGTCGCCGAGCGCGCCCGATCCCGCCATGTCGGCGTCCATCCGCCACGCCCACGGCGCCTCGGGGTCGACGAGCCAGTCCTGGAGGTAGCGCCCGCGGACCTGCCGGATCTCGCCCAGCGCGCCGTCCCCGATCAGCCGCTTCGCGTGGCGGATCGCGGGGACGAACCGGTAGTTGAACGCGGTGCCGCTGGTCACGTCGGTCGCGGCCGCCGCGTCGCGCATCGCTGCCGCCTCCTCCAGCGTCGGCGCGAGCGGCTTCTCACAGAGCACCGGCACCCCGGCCTCAAGGGCCGCGATCGACGGCTCGGCGTGGACGTGGTTCGGTCCGAGGTTGTAGAAGACGTCCACCTCGTCTATCGCAGCCTCCCAGTCGGTCGCGGTGTGCGCGAAGCCGAACCGGCCGGCCGCGTCCGCGAGCGCCGCCTCGTCGCGCCCGACGAGCGTGTGCCGCTCGATTTCGGGCGCGTCCGGAAAGAACATCGGGAGCCGCGCCATGGCGTTCGCGTGCGCCCTGGCCATGAAGCGATACCCCAGTACGCCGATCTTCAGTGGTTCTCGTGTCATCGGATCCTCCCCCGCCTCACTCCGCCCAGTACGCGTCGCCCGGTTCCGTCTCGAACACCGCCCGGTCCAACACGTCGACCGCCTTCTCTAATCCCTCGCGCGAGGAGGTGAGCGCGTCCTCGTGTTCGATGGAGAGCGCGCCCTCGTAGTCGACCAGCCGGAGCGTCGAGACCACGTCCTTCCAGTGTTCCTCGCCGTGGCCGTAGCCGATCGAACGGAACAGCCACGAGCGGTCTGCGGTGTCGGCGTAGCTCGTCGTGTCGAGCACGCCCTTCACGCGGCTCTCGGCCTCGTACACCTTCGTGTCCTTCGCGTGGACGTGGTGGATCGCGTCGCGCTCGCCGAGGAACCGGATCGCCTCCGTCACGTCGATCCCCTGCCAGTAGAGGTGCGAGGGATCGAAGTTGGCACCGATCCGGTCGTTCGTCGCCTCCCGCAGCGCGACCAGTCCGGTCGGCTCGTAGACCAGCATGTTCGGGTGCATCTCGATAGCCACGTCGACCCCGTGGTGGTCGGCGTGGGCCGCCAGGTCGCGCCAGTACGGGATCGCGACCTCGTCCCACTGGTAGTCGAGCGCGTCGGCGTGTTCGGTCGGCCACGGCGCCGTGACCCAGTTTGGCGTCGAGTCGCCGGGCGCGCCCGCCGGGAGCCCGGAGAAGCAGGTGACCGTGTCGACGCCGAGCAGGTCGGCTAACTCGATCGCCTCGCGCAGCTCGCGGTCGGCCGCCGCGGCCCGCTCCTCGCTGGGGTGAAGCGGGTTGTTGTGCGTCGCCAGCGCCGAGATCCGCAGCCCGCGGTCGTCGAGCAGCGAGAGCAGCTCCTCTCTCCCGGCCGGGTCGTCGAGGAGCGCTTCGCGGTCGACGTGGTCCTCGCCGGGCCAGCCGCCGACACCGAGTTCGACGGCGTCGACGCCGATGCCGTCGAGGTACGCGGCCGCGTCGTCGAGCGGTTCGCCGCCCAGTGGAACCGTCAACACGCCGATGTCCATGGCCGAGGCTACACGAACGTCACGAATAAGTGTTCAGGAAGCGCCGCTGCGGGGGCGCTCGGCCGCCGCGGCCGACGCGCGTCGGCGACGACGACGGCGGTGTCTCCGGCGCGTTGCCCGCGCTGGCGCCGCGAACCGCATGAGGTTTTAACGGGTGGAACGCGTACGATGTGGTATGGGAATCCTCTCGCGCGCCTCCTACGTCGTCCGCTCGAAGGTGAACGCCCTCCTCAACCGGGCGGAGGACCCGACAGAATCGCTCGACTACTCGTACGAACAGATGCGCGACGAACTCCAAGATGTCAAACAGGGGATCGCCGACCTGACGACCCAGAAGAAGCGCCTGGAGATCCAGAAGCGCAAGCTCGAGGAGAACGTCGAGAAGCACAACCGACAGGCTCGCGAGGCGGTCCAGCAGGACCGCGACGACCTCGCGCGCAAGGCCCTCGAGAAGAAGAAGTCGAAGATGACCCAGATCGAGGAGCTCGAAGGGCAGATCGCCGACCTGAACAACACCCAAGAGCAGCTCGTCGAGAAGAAGAACAAGCTCCAGAACCGCATCGAGGAGTTCCGCACCAAGAAGGAGACGATGAAGGCCCGCTACGAGGCGGCCGAGGCGTCCACCCGCGTCTCCGAGGCGATGACGGGCGTCGGCGACGAGATGGAGGACGTGAGCCGCTCCATCGAGCGCGCCGAGGAGCGCACCGAGGAGATGGAGGCGCGCTCGGAGGCGATGGACGAGCTGGAGGACTCCGGCGCGTTCGAAGACGCGCTCTCCGACAAGGACAGCATCGACCGCGAGCTGGAGAGCCTCTCGACGAACAGCGAGGTCGACGCCGAGCTGGAGACGCTGAAGGGCGAGCTCGGCAAGGGCGAGTCGTCGAACGGCGAGGCCGCCGTCAGCGACGAGGATGTCGACGCCGAACTGGAGGACATCGAGTCGGAGATCGACGCCGACGACTTAGAGAGCGATCTTGACGGTGATGCGAACGCCGACCTCGACGAGGAGCTCGACGTTGAGCTAGAGGAGTCGGAGTCTCAAGCCGACGAGAAGCGGAACTGAGGTCCCCAGCAGATCTGCGCTCGGTCCCCGCGGTCCCCGTCCCTCTCGTCCCCGCCTCAGACTCGGTTCACTCCGACGCCGGGCGCGCGCCGGTCCCCGCGCGGTCCTGATCGGCGAGCCGGATCTCACCGTCCGGGAGGTCGATACCCTCGTACGGGTCGTCGTCGAGCAGCAGCGACCCGTCGATATCGGCGTAATCGAGGAGGGGCGCGAGCTGCGCGGCGGCCGCGATGGAGGCGTTCGACTCGATCATACAGCCGCACATCACCTCCAGCCCGTGCGCTCGCGCGGCGGCGATCACCCGCCGGGCCTCGGACAGGCTCCCGGCCTTCATCAGCTTCAGGTTCGCGATGTCGCAGCGGTCGGCGATCGCGGGCACGTCCGCCGCGGTCACGCAGGACTCGTCGGCGGCGATCGGGAGTTCCGACCGCTCGTAGACGTACCGGAGCCCCTCGGGGTCGTCGGCCGAGACGGGCTGCTCGACGAACTCCACGTCGCGGTCGGCGAGCCACGCGCTCTTCGCGACCGCCTCCTTCGGCGTCCACGCCTCGTTCGCGTCGACCCGGAGCCGCGCGTCGGGCGCCGCCTCGCGGACGGCGTCGACCAGCTCGCGGTCGCGGTCGGTCCCGAGCTTGAGCTTCAACACGTCGTGGCCCGCCGCGACGGCGTCGGCGGCCTTCTCGCGGACGCGGTCGGTCTCGTCGAGTCCGACGGTGAACGACGTCTTCGGCGCGTCGCTCGGGTCGAGCCCCCACAGGCGGTGGAGGGGGACGCCGAGCCGCTTCGCGGCGAGGTCGTGGACGGCGATCGAGACGGCACAGCGGGCGGCGGGGTTCCCGTTCACGACCGCCCGCAGCTCGGTCTCGATCTCGCGGACTGCGTGGGGGTCGCCGACGCGCTCGACGGCGTCGAGGAGGTCCGGCATGACCGCCGCGACCGTGTCGGCCGTCTCGCCGTAGTGGGTCGACGGCGCCGCGCCGCCGACCCCGGTCATCCCCGCGTCGTCCGCGTGACGGACGACCACGTTCTCGGCCGCCGTCTGCGTCCCCCGCGAGATGGTGAACGCGTTCTCGAGCGGCAGCGACACCCGCTCGAACTCGGTGTCGAGGCTCATTCGGCCGCTTCCTCCCCGTCGACCTCCGAGTCGGCGTCCGCGGCGTCGACCGCGCCCAGTCCGGCGTCGAGGGCGGCGTCGACGACGGCGTCCGCGCCGTGGCGTACCGGGTCGATCGCGGGAACCCCGGTCTCGTCGGCGAACGCGGCGACCGCCTCGGCGGCCGCCTCGTCCTCGTCGATGGTCTTCGTGTTCACCGCCCCCGCGACGACGCTCGCCTCGTGGACGGGCGCCGCCAAGTCCTGGTAGAGGTCGACGTAGTCGGCGAGCGGCGGGAGGGCGAACTCCTCGTAACCGTGGACGACCTCGCGGCCCGCGGCGTGACAGAGGACGAGCCCGTCGGCCATCGACCCGTGGAGGATGCCGCAGGTGACCGCCGAGTAGGCGGGGTGGACGATGCTCCCCTGCCCCTCGACGACGAGGAGGTCGTGGTCGTCGCCGACCTCGGCGAGCATGTCCTCGACCGCGCCGGCGGCGAAGTCGGAGACGACGCGGTCGATCGGGTTCCCCCAGCCGGCGATCATGATCCCGGTCTGGCCGGTCGGGACGAACGCGGCGTCGATGCCGCGCTCGCGGGCGGCCGCGACGATCTCCAGCGAGGCGGTCATCTTCCCGACCGAGCAGTCGGTCCCGACAGTGAGCAGCACGTCGGCGTCCACGTCGCCGGACGCGCCCGTCGCGACCGTGAGGTCGTCGTCCGGCTCGCGCACGTCGACGAGGTCGACACCGTGGTCGTCCGCGAGCGCGGCCAGCTCCTCGTCCTCGTTCAGGAAGTAGTGGAGACCGCTCACCACGTCACAGCCCGCCTCGATCGCGGCCTCGACGTCCGACCGCCACGACTCGTCGAAGCCGCCGCCGATCGGCGCGATTCCGATGTACAAGGCGTCGAGGTCGCCGTCGGCCGCCGCGTGCGCCTCCTCGAACGACGCGACGATCGGCGCGTCCCCCACGTCCGCGACGTGATCGCTCACGCGGTCGCCGGCGCGGTCGCGGTCGAGGACGGCCCGGACGTCTTGGTCGCCGTAGCGCAGCACGCCGAGCGCGGTCTTCGCGCGGTCGGGGAACTTCTCGTGGGCGAGGACGGCGATCCGCTCGTGGTCCATGGTGGCTCGCTCGCCCCCCGCGTTCTTAAAAGAGTCGAGGGCCGGCCAAGCGATACGAACGAACCGCGGTGGCGCGTGCCGACGAGCGCCCGAAGGGCGCGAGTCGCACGCGCGAGGTCGCCGGCGCGTAGCGCCGGCTGCCAGAGGGACCTTCGGTCCCTCGCTGGAGTCGACCGCCCTCCGCGTTGCTCCGGCCGGTCGACGAGGCTGGGGAGGTGTGAGGTGCGGTCGCGGTGCGGGACGGGACTCGAAGGGGCAGTCGCGAGGCGGGCGCAGCTGGCGCAAGCACTGGAGGGAGAGCAGCGCGGGCGACCGAAGCGCACAGCGAGCGTGCGCCCGCCTTGCGGCTGGGGCTTCGGAAGTGCTCCTCGCGGTGGCGACGACGTATCGCAGAACAGCCGAGGCTTCGGGAAAGAGAACGACGCCGGAACGAGTGTTCGAGCAGTCAGGCGCTGCCGTCCACGAACTGGTCGGCGCCCTCGTAGAACCAGTATCCGTTCTCCCGCATCGCGCGGCCGAGCTCCTGGTGGAACTCGACGAAGTCCGCGAACTCCTCCTGCTCGACGTTCTCGAATATCTCCTCGACGGAGACGACCGTCTCGTAGTCGATCCGGATCGGGTGGTCGCCGTACTGCTCGACGTACTCCGCGGCGGTCAGCGGAAAGTCCTCATCCTCGTTGACCTTCTTCGCGAGCACGGCGTGGCCGTACTGCCGCATGCCCTCGCTCCCCTGCTCGCCGTCGGGGTCGTGTGGCCAGTCCATACCCGGAAGTTCGCCGGATCGGGCATAGTGGTTTCGGATGCGGCGGTGGCGGCGGCCACTCCTCCCGAGCCGCTCGACCCCACCCCCGACCACGGAAACACTTCACGGCCCTCCGCGTCGCTCCGGGCATGCGACGCAGAGCCCTCCTCGCGTCCGCGGCCGCCGTCTCGACCGCCGCGCTCGCAGGGTGTCCCACCCCGCCGTGGAGCGATGACCCGGCGGAAATCGACGTCGCCGAGGTTCGCCGGCGCCTCGACGAAGATACGCCGCGGCTGGTCGTGGCGGGATCGCTCCTCGACGGCCCCCGCCGCTGTGAACGCGTCACGCTGTTCGAGGCGGCGCTCGACGACGGGACGCTCCGCCTCCGGATCGTCTCCGAGGACGACCCCGACTCGGACGTCGGCCGCTGCTCGGACATCGCTGAGCCCCACGCGCACTCAGTCGCCGTCGCGTTCACGGAGACTCCCGTCCCGGAGCGCGCCGTCGTCCAGCACGGGGATGAGACGATACTGGAGGAACCGGTCTGACGGAACCGGGGCGAGCACGGCCAGACCGCCGCCGCTACTCCACGACTTCGACGACCGGATCGTCCGCGGTCAGGCGCGTGAGAACGACGCGCGGCACGTTCGCGCGCATGAGGATCTCCCCGGCGAGCGCCCGGGCCGCGGCGGCGTCCGCCTCGTCGTCGACCTTGTTCACGACCGGGATCGCGGTCGCGTCGCCGGGGGCCCCCTTCAGCCCGCCCGCGGGACTCGCGAGGACCGTCGCGACGTCGGCCGGGCGGATCTCGTCGCCGATCTCGCGGCCCGTGATCGCGGCGACCTCCTCGGGGCGGTGGACGTGCTCCTCCGTGAGCGGTTCGCCGACGACGTGCGCGCTCGCGATCGGGGCGACGATGTCCGCGTTCGACGGGATCTGCGGCTCGCGGTCGCCCGGCGCCTTGAACTCGCGGAGGCGCGCCCCGTCCGCCTTCACGAGCGTCGCGCCGGGCGCGGCGTCGGCGATCTCGGCGACGGTCTCCGTGTCGTACCCGAGGTACCGGTCCGACCGGTCGCGCTCGGGGACCAGCCCGAGCGGCCACTCGTCGGGTCCCGCCTCGCCGAGCGCGGCCACCGGGTCCGCGGTCACGCGCACCGCGGCGACCCGGTCGTCGAAGATCGGTATTCGGACGCTCGCGGTCACGACCGGCCGGTCGAGCCGGTCGGCGAGCGCGAACAGCGTCGACTTCTTGCCGCCCGCGCCGACAACGCAAACGGTCGCGTCGCGGGCGTCGAGCGCGGTCGTCAGGTCCATGCCGGGGCGTTCAGTCGCATCGGACCTCACTCTGGCGGTCGGACGGGCGGCCGACCGGCGGCGGCGCGGCGGCGGACAAATTGATACGACTCCGCCACGCAGGTCAACCGGATGCGCCGAAACCGCACCCGAGTCATTCGCGTGGACCTCTCGACGCGCGAGACTACCAGCGAACGGGTCCCGCGGGACTGGCGACGCGACTTCGTTGGCGGGAAGGGGATCGGAGCGCGCTACCTCTACGAGGAACTCTCGCCGGGAACGGACCCGACGGGGCCGGAGAATCTCCTCGCGTTCCTCGTCGGGCCGCTCGCGGGCTTCCTACCGGGAGAGACCCGGTACGCCGCAGTGACGAAGTCGCCGCTCACCGGCGGGTTCCTCGACTCGTACGCCGGCGGCGACTTCGCCGTCCGGCTCGCGGGGTCGCTCGACGACTGCATCGGCCTGCTCGTGACCGGGACCGCCGACAGACCGGTCCGGATCGAGGTCGAGGGGGGTCGCGCCCGGGTCAAGCCGACCGACGCGTGGGGCGACGACGCCGCCGAGACCGCCGAG
>NZ_NEWJ01000045.1:0-22337 GCF_002135045.1 Halorubrum sp. SD683 | reverse complement strand
ACGTTTGCCCCCCAGACGCGCGCCGAGGCGCTCGAACGGTACGAGGAGGTCGGTCCGGTCGCGCAGGTGGTCGTCCGCGAGGCGACGAAGGCGATGTCGTTCGGCGCCGACGAGTACGACGAGCGCGTCACCCCTGAGGTGATCCGAACCGCCCGCGACGCGACGTTCGCCGAGCTGCTCGCGGTCCACGTCGGCGAGGGCGACGAGTTCGACGCGTGGCTCGCCGACAGCGAGTTCGACGAGGACGCGGTCGTACGGATCGGCTCCGACAGCGTCGACAACGTCGTCTGGCACCCGATTCCCTTCGCGGACACCGTCGTCGCGGCGACGTATCAAGAGGAGCCGGACGCGGCGGCCAGCACCCTCCGGCGCAACGCCTTCGGGCGCGTGTACCGCGAGGAGTTCTACGAGTCAGGGCGGTAATCGGCCGACCGACACGAACGCCGGAGCGGCGGCTCTCCGAGCGGAACGGAAACCGCAAAACCCGGACCGCGGGTGCCGTCCGAACGGCGGCCCCGGCCTTACAAGCGACCGACGTTCTCGACGTTGACGGACTCGACGTCCTCGACCTGCGAGAACGCCTCCTCGACGGCCTCGGTGCCGCCGGCGCCGTCGGGGACGATGACGGTCGGCAGGAGCGCGACCAGCCCGAACGCGACGTCGTCGCGCTCGAAGCCGCGGATCTTCGCGCCCTCGGGGAGGACCTCCTCCAGCCGGTCCTGTAGCTCGTCGAGGTCGACCTCGGGGCTGTTCGGCATGACCTTGATCTTGGCGGCGACGTCGCCCATCTCAGGGCCCCCGGAAGCCGCAGTCGTGGCACTCGTAGAGGTTGCTCTGCTTCCGGCACTTCGCGCACCGGTAGATGGTGGCGCCGCAGTCCGGGCAGGAGAACTGCGCGGCGTTCATCCCGGACACCTGAATCCCACAGGAGACGCACTGCGGGGTGGCTTGAGAGTCGCTCTGGCTCATACACGTACCTACCGGCCGCGACTTTTAACCGTTGTTCTTTGCCTCGGAACCCTCCGTGCGTGACGGTACCGTGCCGCTGCTCGGGCGAGCCGCCGCGTCCCGCCGCGGTCTCCGCGACGTCTCACCCGGCGATCAGCGGTCCGATCAACACGCCCATCAGGTGGACGCGCCGCGCGCCGACCCGGGGCGGGGCGAGCCCCAGCGCGCCGGCGACGATCAGGACGCCGACGCCGAACGCCCCGGCGAACGCGTACGAAACGAGCGCGAGCAGCCCCAACACGCCGACAGAGAGCCGGGTGTAGTCGGCGTTCCCGACGATCCGGAGGTACGGGTCGCCGACGAGCACGACCAGCGCGAACCCGAAACACGCCGCGGTCGCGGCCGCGACGAGCAGCAACGGGAGCGCGAACGGCACGCCAGCGCGGTCGATCGCCACGGTCACGCCCGTGCGCGGCGTCCCGAGCGCGACCAGCGCGAACAGCGCAAAGATCGTGTTCGCGGTGTTCGCGCCGCTCGTCGCCACCACGAACCCGCGGTCGACCGACTCGGAGGGCACCGCCGGCATCGCGGCCACGGCGGCGATGGCTGCCGACACGCCCGGCACGTAGCCGACCACCGCGCCGGCGAGCGAGCCGGCACCGGCGCTCGTTCCGAGGTCGCGCGCGTCCATCGCGATCTGCGGGTCGGCCTGCGGCGGGACGCCGTCGCCGCCGAGCGCGTCGACGAGGACCGGAACGCCGAACAGCCCGGCGAAGAGCGGCGCGAGGACGCCGCCGGTCGACAGCGGGGCCGCGGGGTCGGCGTCGAGCGTCGCGAGGCCGAGCGCGGCGCTCGCGAGGAAGGCGACGAGTCCGCCGACCGCCGCCCGCCGCGACGACTCCGTCAGGACGAGCGCGACGACGACGGCGCCGAGCAGCAACGGGAGGTGCGCCCGCAGCGTCGGGTACCACCGGATCATGAGCCACGTGATCGGGACCGCCAGCGGCACCGCGAGCGCGACCGCCAACCCGGACCCGACGGCGGAGAGGCGGACCGCCTCTCTCCCCCGCCCCGCGATCACCAACCGATGACCGGGAAGCGCGGCGACCGCGGTCGCGGCGTCGGGGACGCCCAGCGCGAGCGCGGGGACGATGTCGAGGAACGAGTGGACGACGCCGGCGCCGAGCATCGCGACCCCGACGAACAGCGGATCGGCGGGTACCGACGGCGCGAACCCGGCCAAGAGCAGCGCGAAGTTGTTGGCGTGGAGCCCCGGGACCAGCCCGCTCGCGGTCCCGAGCGCGACCCCGGCGAGGAGGAAGGCGAGCGCCCCGGCCGCGAACGCCGGGTCGACCGTCGGCCGCACGAGCGCGTCCATCGAGGCGGCGTGGCCGCGGCTCCGGACTTAAGCGGTCGGACGGTCGGACCCGTCGGCAGAACCGGACGATTCGAACCGAGCGGTTACGCGTTCTGCGCCGCCTGCGACTTCTTCTGGGTGACGTAGCCGGCGATCCGGTTACGGACGCCCTTCGACTCGACGGTCGTCAGCGCCGTGACGCTCTCCTTGTTCGTCTCGAAGTCCGCGTTGAACGAGTCGGGATACTGCTCCAGCAGGAGGTTCCCGAGCTGTTTGATGTACTTGGGCTTGATGGCCATACCGAGCGGTACCGGCGGCCCGAACTAAAAGGGTTCGTTCCGCCGCGAGCGGCCGCGAGGCGCGCTCCCGGCGGCCGAAGCGAGCCCCGGTCGCTCCCGCCCCGTCACTCGCCGTCGCGCTCGCGCCACCCGGTCGCCTCGTCGATGCGATCGAACGCCTCGCGCTCGGCCGGCCCGCCGCAGCGCTCCACCACGTCGGCGAAGTAGCGGAGCCGGTCGAGCAGCTCGGCCGTGTCGAACGACGGCACGTCCAGCCGCGAGGCGGCCACCGTCGCGTCGACGACCGCGCCGAACCCCCGGTTGACGGTGGGAACGCGCTCGGCGACGACCGCCGACTCGACCGGCGACAGCTCCCACGTCCGGATCGTGGTCTCGCCCTCGGTCTCGGCCGCGACCTCCTCCGCGCGCACCTCGACCCACGCGTCGGCGCTCGGGAGGACAGGGTCGTCCGTCTCCCGGACCGTCAGCGCCGCGTCGACGAACGTCCGCGGGTCGACGGTGAACTGGACCACGCCGCCCCCGCGCTCGGCGAAGTTCCGCCACGTCCGGGTGCGGCCGTAGGTGCGCGCGGTGACCGGCTCGTCCGGCTCGTCCGGGGCGTGAACTCCGAGCGCAGCGACGTTCCACCGGTCGTTCGGCCCGCGCGTCGTCACCACCGACTCCGTGACGCCCCGGAGCGGCACCGGCCACCCGTCCGGGGCTACGCCGACGGACCCCTCGTCCGGCGTTCCATCGCTCACGGCGCCACCTCCGCGCCGCGCCGGAGCGCGACGAACAGCGCCGCGCAGGTGAGGTCGGCGGTCGTGCCGGGGTTGATCCCCTCGGCGACGAACGCCGCCGCCAGCGACTCCGCGGCGTCGAGGTCGGCGCCGTGAACGGCCTCGGCGTCGACCGCGGAGACGTCTCCGACGGGGTCGCTCGGGTCGCTGCCGTCCGGATACAGGATCTCTCTCGCCCGCGCGCTCGCCTCGCGGGCCGTCTCCGCCCCCCGAGTCGACGCGACGAGGGTGTCCGGCTCCGCGGCGAGCAGCCCGAGGAACGCCCGCGCCGCCCGGTCGGCCAGCGGCCCCTCGTCCGTCAGGATCCACTCGGCCGCGCGGAACGTCCGCGGGAACCCCTCGACCCACTCCGCCGCGTTGCGGTCCGGGACGCGGTCAGAGGCGGCCGAGCCGCCCGCCGCCCCAGCGTCGACCGGGTCCGCTGACAGCGCGAGCACGTCCCGAAGCGTCGCCTCGCGCTCGCGGAGCGCGGGCTCGGCGGCGCCCCCGCGGCGCACGTCGAGGTCGGCCGCGCCCTCCGGCGGGTCGTCGACCGCGACGTCGACGACCTCGAACACCCGGTAGAACGCGACCGCATCGTCGACGGTCGTCGACCGACAGACCGCGTCCACGCCGGCGGGGGAGAGCTCGCGGTCGGGGTCCGCAGCCGCCCGCACCAGCGGGACGAGCAGCAGGAGACAGCCGAACTGGGTGTTCGTGCCGGCGCGTGCGGCCATCCCCTCCACGGCCCGCTCGAAGGCCGCGCCGACCGCGGGCCGCTCGGCGACGCCGCCGTCGGTCTCGGCAGCCAGTTCGAGCCCCGGCCGGGCGCCGACCGCGCCGCCGAGGAACGCCTCGAACCGGAGGTCGTCGAGGTCGCGGCGGCGGTCCACGTTCCCGGGCTTCGGCGTGCCGGCCACCTCCACCAGGAGCGCGAGCGTCGCGTCGTCGACGGGGTCTGTCGCCCCGCTCGGCGTCACGTCTTCCGCCGGTTTCGTCGCATCTCCTGTCGGGCGCTCGTCACCGCTCACGGCCGCACCTCCGGCCCGGGATCCGCTTCGCCGGCGCGCTCCCGCAGCGATCCCGCCCGCCACTCATCGACAGCGTCCGCGACGCGCGCGAGGACCGGCGGGTCCTCTGTCGGGCGCCCCGCGCTCACCGCGTCGGCCCCGTGCGCGGCGTATTCGGCGACCGTCTCGCGGCCTCGGACGCCGTTGTTGGCGACGACTGTCAGGTCGGCGAGGCGGTCTCCGCCCTCGGATGCCGCGTCGACCGCCGCTGCGAGGTCCGCGATCACCGCCTCCGAGTCCATCGCGTCGACGTGGAGCCAGTCCGCGCCCGCGCTCGCGACGCGCTCCGCGACGGCGACGAGGTCGACGCCGAGCACCCCGGCGCGGACCTTCACGCTCGTCGTCGCGCCCGTCCCGCTCGCGGCGGCGACGTACCGCGTCAACCGGGCCGGATCGCGGAGCAGCGACTCGCCGCAGCCGACCGCGCGGAGTTCGGGCTGCCGACAGTGGGCGTTGACCTCGCAGACCGCGCCGCGGTCGGCGCAGATCCGCGCGGCCTCCCGGACCGGCTCCGGCGCCGCGCTCCGGACGTTGACCCCCGGCCGGACCGGAACCTCGGCGAGCGCGTCGATCTGGTCGGCGACGAACCCGAGCGGGTCGGTCGGGAGGAACTCCGATCGCCCGCGCGCGACGAGATCGCGGGCGGCCGCCTGACTGGCGGGATCGAGCGCGACCCCGCCGAGTAGCGCGGCGTCGACGTGCTCGGCCGCAGCGCGGGCCCACTCGCTGTCGGCCGCGCCGCTGAGGCTCGCGGCGACGAGGAACGGATCGTCGCCCGCGGACGCTCCGGCCGCGTCGGCGCGCCGGGTCACTCCGCCCCCTCCCGCGGCGCCCCCGCGTCCGCCGCGCCGCCGGCGACCGCCGTCAGCGCTCGTTCGCAGGCCCGGGCGACGCGCTCGGCGTCGTCGACGCCGTCGATCTTCGTGTCGGTGCGCTCGACGTGCCGGTCGAGGTCGGTCGGGTCGTCGTCGTCGAGGACGAACGCGTCCGCGAAGGGGTACGCTTCGGCCACCCCCGCTGTCGAGGGCTCGCGGCCGACGCCCGCCATCAGCTCCGCGGCCGGGCCGGAGAACACCTCGTCGCCGACGAACGGCGAGACGGCGACCACGGGCGTCTCGCGGAGCGCGCGCTCGAACCCGGGGAGCGCCAGCATCGGGCCGAGGCTCGTCACCGGGTTCGAGGGGCCGATCACGACCGGATCGGCGAGCGCCGCCAGCGCGGGGTCGGTCGGTTCCGCGTCGGCCGCCCCCCGGAACTCCACGTCGGCGACCGCGGGCTCGGCGCGGCGCGCGACCCAGTACTCCTGGAAGTGGATGGTCTCGCCGCCCTCGGTGTGGACCAGCGTCGCCACCGCGTCGTCGGACATCGGGAGGAGGTCGACGTCGAGGTCGAACGCCGCGGCGAGGACGCGGACCGCCTCAGTGAGCGACTTCCCCTCGTCGAGCAGGCCCGTGCGCGTGAGGTGGACCGCGCGGTCGCGGTCGCCGATCTCCATGAACTCGCCGACCGCGGAGAACCGCCGCCAGCGGGCGATCTCGCGGCCAGCGGTCTGCGTCGCGTCGTCGAGGTAGCGCGGGGTCCCCGGCTCGCCGTCGAGCGCGTCGCCCGCGGCGCTCGCGAGGCGGGAGAGCTCCTCGTGGGTCGCGGTCGTGTCGCCGTCGATCCCCCACCACGTCTCGCGGTCGAGGACGCCGCCGCCCGCGAACAGCACGGTGTCGACGTCGGGGCAGACGAGGTGACCGCCGATCTCGACGTCGTCGCCGGTGTTGGCGACGACCGCGGTCTCGGACGGATCGAACACCCGGGCCGCGCCGTCGAGGAGCTTCGGCGTGCCCGTCCCCCCGGCGAGGAAGGTTACCATACCGGCGCAAGGCGACGGTCGGGCTTGTATCCTCGCCTCCGCGGGCGACGAGCTACGACCGGTGCTACCAGTGGCGGTCTCCTCGAGTCACCGTCGCGGGGGCAGTCGACGGAGGCGCTGAAAGCCGCCAATAGGTGTCGAAAGCTACATATCAGACGAACCGAAAGAACCGTCTCGACACCGTCCTGTCTCCTCATGGATTTCACGACCGAAGCACACCTCGATGAATATGTCATCGACGGAGAAAACACGGTCTCGTTTTTTGCGTCCGACGGGGAACTCACCTACCGTCGGCCGTCCGCGGACGAACCCGTCTCGATCCCGGTCCGCGATATCACAAGCGTCGAGTTCGAGCGGGACACGAGCCTCCACCGACACACGTTCCTCGGACTGTTCTTCCTCGTCCTCTCGCTCGTCCTCACCGTCGGCGCTATCGGGCTGGTGTACACCGGACGCATCGAGACCCGCCCCGAGATCGCGTTCGCGGCGTTCCTCGGGCTGTTCGCGGTCGGCGGCTGGAACACGACCCGCGACTTCCTCTCTCACTCGGACCGCGACGTGATCGACGTCTACGTCAACACCGAGGCGGAAACCCACGTCCTCTGCGGCGAGGTCGGTCACGCCGGGTTCGTCGACGCCTGCGGACAGCTCATCGACTCCGACGTTCCCACGACGAACCGCAACCGAAAGCTCGCGACCGCCCTCGAATAGCGCGGGTCCGTCGCCCGGCCGGGACGCCGCCTCGCCGCGCCGGACTCGCCGGCGGCTATTCGTGTGCGACGCTCGTCTGCATCCCCTCGGTGTTGAACGCGCTCCCGGCCGCGTCTGCGCCCGCCGCGGTCGGGTCGAGGACGATGACGCCCGCCCCCGACCCGGTCAGCTCCTCGAACTCCGCGATCGCCCGGTCCGCCGCCTCCTGCGCCCCGAGGCCGTCATCGAGGTGGCCGACCGCTCGTCGCGAGAGCGTCACCCGCGCGATGTCTTCGCCGGCGCCCGTCGCGCTCGCCCCGCCGGCCTCGGTACAAAAGAAGCCGGAGCCGACCTGCGGCACGTCGCCGACGCGCCCCGCGAGCGCGAACGACCGCCCGCCGGTCGAGGTGACCGCCGCGACGCGCTCCCCGTCGGTCGCGACCGCGCCGACGGTGTCGTGATCGGAGGCGCGGCCCGACGCCTCGACCCCCGTCCCGTCGCCGTCGTCCGGCCGCTCGCCGGCCCGATCGTCGCCCGACCCGAACCGCGACGCAAGCCAGTCGAGGTGCTCCCGCGGGCCGCCCCGCGGCGGGTCCTCCGCCTCGTATCGCTCCCGCGTCTCGTCGGTGAGCAGGGCGGCGCCCGTCTCGACGCCGAACTCCGCCGCGAGTTCGACGGCGTGTTCACCCGAGACGAAAACGTGCGGCGTCTCGTCACGGACGATCCGGGCGACGCTCGCCGCGTGTTCGACGCCCGGCATCGAGCAGGCCGCGCCGATCTCGCGGTCCGAGGTCATCACGCCCGCGTCGGTGCGGACGACGCCGTCGGACTGGACCGCGCCGCCGACGCCCGCGTTGAACCGGGGGTCCGATTCGAGGACGGCGACCGCCGACTCCACCGCGTCGAGCGGCGTCGCGGCGTCGGCGCCGCGCGCGGCCGCCTCGTCGAGGACCGCCTGCCTGGGCTCCGGGTCGTCCGGGGCGCCGCCGGCGCCGCCGTGAACGATGACTCGCATACCGGAGGCTCCCGCGGCGGCCACATAAGCGTCCGGAAGCCGGCGGCGACCGCTGGGGTCGACCGGCCTCCCGCTCCGCCGCCGCAAGACCTATTCCCGCCGCTGGGCGAGTCGGAGCCATCGTGACGACGGCCGATTCCGCCGGCGACGCCGCCCCACGCCGCGCCGCGTCCCGGCTCCGCGCCGCGCTCCGCCGGCGACTCGGGATTGACCCCCGCGCGCTCGCCGCGTTCCGGATCGCGCTCGGCGCCGTCCTCCTCGTCGACCTCGCGCTCCGGTCGCGGAACCTCGTCGCCTTCTACACGGACGCCGGCGTCCTCCCGCGGGCGACGCTCACCGACGCGTATCCACTCGGCGCCCGCTTCTCGCTCCACGCCGTCTCCGGCGAGGCGTGGGCCGTCGCGCTGCTGTTCCTCGCCGCCGCGCTCGCCGCCGTCGCGCTCGCGGTCGGCCACCGGACCTGCGTCGCGGTCGTCGCCTCCCTGCTCCTGCTCGCGTCGCTTCAGGCGCGGAACCCCTTCGTCCTCAACGCCGGGGACACCCTCCTCCTCCAGCTGCTCGGCGCCGGACTCCTGTGCCCGCTCAGCGCTCGCTGGTCGGTCGACGCGGTCCGCCGCCGCGCCCCCGATGCCGCGGCCCCGCCCAGCGGCGACGGCCGCGACCGCGTCGCGGGCCCCGCATCGGCGCTCCTCCTGACGCTCGCGGTCGTCGTGTACGTCGCCAACGCGGTCGAGAAGCTCCGAGGGTCGATGTGGCCCGGCGGCGAGGCGGTCGCGCGCGTGTTCCGGCTCACCTACCTCCACGGCCCGCTCGGCGGGCTCGTCCCGGAGTGGCCGGCGCTGCTCTCGGCGGCCACCTACGGCTGGCTCGCGCTGCTCGTCGCCTCCCCGCTGCTGGTCGCGGCCGCCGGCCGGGCCCGGGCCGCGCTCGCGGGGACGTTCGTCGCCGCGCACCTCTCGATGGCCGCCGCGCTACAGATCGGCGTGTTCCCCGCGATCTCCGCGACCTCGCTGCTGCCCTTCTTCCCGCCGTTCGTCTGGGACCGCGTCGAGCGCGCGGTCGCCCCCGCCGCCGACCGGCTCCGCCGCCTCGCGGAGCGTCGGACCGGCTCCGCGGGACGACCGGCCGGTTCGCGGTCGCTCCGGGTCCTCCGCGAGGGAGTCGCGGCCGCGATCCCGGTCCTCGCCGCGGTCCTCCTCGTCGCGGTCGTCGCGTGGAACGGGATGGCGCTCGGGGCTGTCGAGACGCCCGACGCGGTCGCGTCGGTGTCCGACCCGACGGAGGGCGGCTGGACCATGTTCGCGCCGAACCCGCCCTCGACCGACGCGCGCGTGTCGGCGACCGCCGCGACCGCCGACGGCGACCGGATCGACGCGCTGTATGGCGACCGCGTCGCGCGCGACCGACCGCCCTCCGACGCCCGCGCGTACCCGACCGCGCGCTGGCGGAAGCTCCTCACGGCGCTCGCGAACAACCCTGACTCGGCCCGCGTCGACCCGCTGCTCGCGCACCTCTGCGACCGGGCGGGGGGCTTCGCCGAGGGTGGAGACGGCGCGATCCGGTCGGTCACGGTGTCGGCCGTCGACGTCGACGTGAGGGACGGGGAGACGCGGGTCGACGAACTCGGGACGCGCTCGTGCTCGGCGCCGTGAACGGGGCGCGAGACTCGATCGCGGACGTTTACTTTCGGACCGCCCGATACCCCTGTCGTGACAGCTCCGGAACCGACCGCGTCGCCGGGAAACTCGACGCCGGTGTCCGTCCTGCTCCCGACCGTCCGCTGGACCGACGCCTGCGACGAGGTGGCGGCCCAGCTCCGCGGGTCCGAGGCGCTCGGCGGTGAGGCGAGCGGCGCGGCCGACGACGACGCGGACGCCGACGAACTCCTCGTGATCTGCGACTCCCCGGACGACCCGGTCGCCGACCGGCGGGGAGACCTGCCGCCCCGCGTCCGGATCGTCATCGCCGGCGAACCGGAGGGGTGTTCCGGCAAGGCCAACGCGATCGCCGCCGGGATGGCGGCGGCCGCGAACGACCGGATCGCCTGGACGGACGACGACTTCCGCCATCCGCCCGACTGGCTGGCGACGCTCGACGCCGACTACGACCGGCAGGGGCCCACCACGGAGGTCCCGGTGTTCGTCGGGCTCGACCCGCTGGCTCGCCTGTTCGAACCCGCGTACGTGATCGGCGGGACGCTCGCGGTGTTCGCGGCCGGCGTCGCGTGGGGCGGCGCGGTAATATTCGAGCGCGAGGACCTCCGCGCCGGGGAGGCGGCGTTCCGCCGGGACCTCCTGCGGACGGTCAGCGACGACGGGACGCTCACCGACCACCTCGACGTGGCGTCGGTCGACCGGACGCGGTACGTCCGGGCGGGCGGGTCGGCCCGGGACTCGCTGGAGCGGTTCGTCCGCTTCCTGACGATCACCCGGTACCACGCCCCCGGGGCGACCGCGTTCAACGCCGCCTTCGGCGTCTCGATGGCGGCGCTCTGCCTGTTCGCGCCGGTCGCCGGGGTGACGCTCGTCACGGCCCTCGCCGGGGCGGCGTACGCCCGGTTCGGGATCCGGCGCGCGACGTTCCTGCTCGCCGCGCCGGGCGTGCTGATCGCGCCCCCGCTGATGGCGTACGCGTTCGCCCGCCGGACGTTCGTCTGGGGCGGGCGCCGCTACCGCTGGCGGTCGCTGTTCGACGTCGAGGTCGAGCCGATCTGACCGCGGGACACCGCGGGGAGGCGTCGGGGCCGCCCGCGGTGAGAACGGGAGAGACTGCGAGAGCGCCCGCGGCGAGAACCGGCAAAGGCTGCGAGCGCGACGCTCACGCCGAAAACGGCAACCACTTTAGGGGGCCACGGAAATCGTCGAACGTTCATGAGTTACGATAAAGTCGA
Source organism: Halorubrum sp. SD683 (assembly GCF_002135045.1). Taxonomy (NCBI): domain Archaea; kingdom Methanobacteriati; phylum Methanobacteriota; class Halobacteria; order Halobacteriales; family Haloferacaceae; genus Halorubrum; species Halorubrum sp. SD683. Next base: position 11,449 of record NZ_NEWJ01000045.1, on the reverse strand, counting down.
TGTCCCTGACGACGGCGAAGCGATCACGCTCGCCGACGAGGAGACCGGCGAGCTGAACGTGCCGTCGAACCCCATCATCCCGATCATCCACGGCGACGGAATCGGCACCGACGTCGGGCCGGCCGCACAGCAGGTGCTCGACGCCGCCGCGGAAGCGACCGGCCGATCCATCTCGTGGATGCGCGTCTACGCCGGTGCCAGCGCCCGCGAGAAGTACGACGAGAACCTCCCCGAGGACACCGTCTCGGCCATCCGCGACCACCGCGTCGCGATCAAGGGCCCGCTGACGACCCCCGTCGGCGCCGGCTTCCGCTCGCTGAACGTCGCCCTCCGCAAGACGCTCGACCTGTTCGCGAACGTCCGTCCCACCTACCACCTCGAGGGCGTCCCGTCCCCCGTCAAGAGCCCCGGGGAGATGGACATGGTCACGTTCCGCGAGAACACCGAGGACGTCTACGCCGGCGTCGAGTGGGAGGCCGGCACCGAGGGCGCGGAGCAGGTACGCGACTTCCTCGAGGACGACATGGGCATCGCGGACGTCATCCACGACGGTCCGGTCGGCATCGGCGTCAAGCCCATCTCCGAGTTCGGCTCGAAGCGCCTCATCCGCGAGGCCGTCGACTACGCGCTCGCGAACGACCGCGACTCGGTCACCCTCGTCCACAAGGGGAACATCATGAAGTTCACCGAGGGCGCCTTCCGCGACTGGGGCTACGAGGTCGCCGAGGAGGAGTACGGCGACGACGTGATCACCGAAGACCAGCTCTGGGAGGAGCACGACGGCGAGCAGCCGGAGGGCACCCTCGTCGTGAAAGACCGCATCGCGGACAACATGCTCCAGCAGCTGCTGACCCGCACCGACGAGTACTCCGTCATCGCGACGATGAACCTCAACGGCGACTACATGTCCGACGCCGCCGGCGCGCAGATCGGCGGTCTCGGCATCGCGCCCGGCATCAACCGCGGTCACGGTCGCTGTCTCGCCGAGCCCGTCCACGGCTCCGCGCCCAAGTACGCCGGCGAGGACAAGGTGAACCCCACCGCGATGATCCTCTCGGGCCGCGAGATGCTCGACTACCTCGGCTGGTCCGACGCCGCGGACCTCGTGCGCGACGCCGTCGAGGAGACCATCGCCTCGGGCAAGGTCACCTACGACCTCCACCGACAGATCGAGGGCGGCGAGAAGCTCGCCACCAGCGAGTTCGCGGACGCCGTCGTCGACAAGATCGACGAACTGGCGTAAGGCTCCGTCGTCGACCCCGCGGTCAACGACTCCTCTTCTCTCCAAATCGTCGCTGCGTCCCCGCCTATCCCAACCGCTCGTCGAGGATGAGCCGCGTCTTCGTCGACTTGACCTCGTCCATCTCGCGGGCCTGCGTGATCAGTTCGTTGACCGCGCGCGTGTCGACCGCGTCGACGACGAGGACGACGTCCTCCTCGCCGGACACCTGCCAGACGAAGTCGACCTCTTCCCACTCCACCATCCGCTGGCCGACCGCGTCCGTGTTGACGTTCATCTCCACCGAGATCTCGATCATGGCTTTCACGTTGCCGGTGCGGGTCGTGACCGTGAACCGCTCGATCACGCCCTCGTCCGTCATCCGGTCGACGCGGTTGCGCACGGTCCCCTCGGAGGTCCCCACCCGGTCCGCGATCTCCGTGTACGGGGTCCGCGCGTCCCGTCGCAGGATCGAGAGGATCCGTCTGTCGAGGTCGTCCATACCGATCCGTCTCGGTCTGCCGACTTACCCGTTACGAATATCGTAACTAACCTTCGAACGACGCATTTATTATCCTTTACGCGTACGTTTCTCGTAATGTCGGACGCCTACATCGCGCTGGCCGACGGTCGCGTGCTCGAAGCGCGCGCCCGTGCGCCGGGGCGGACCCGCGGCGAACTAGTGTTCACGACCGCGTACACCGGCTACGAGGAGTCGCTCACCGACCCCTCCTACGCCGAACAGATCCTCACCTTCTCGTACCCCCTCATCGGGAACTACGGCGTCCGAACCGAGCGGTTCGAGTCCGAATCGGTCCGGCCGAACGCGGCGGTCGCCCGCGAGATGACCGACGACGTCGCCGACTGGCTCGCCGCGGAAGGCGTTCCGGCCGTCGACCACGTCGACACCCGCGAAATCGTCACCACCGTCCGCGAGGAGGGCGCGATGGCCTGCGGGATCGCCGCCGGCCCGGACGCGACCGCCGAGGACGCCGTCGAAGCGATGGAGGCGTGTAAGCCGATGAGCGACCACGTCGATATCGGCGCGCAGGTGTCCGTCGCGGAGCCGACCGTCCACGAGGGGGGCGGCGACGCCGACGTGGCCCTCCTCGACTGCGGCGCCAAGGGATCGATCATCTCCTCGCTCACCGACCGCGGCGCGGACGTCCACGTGCTCCCGTACGACGCGACCCCCGAGGACGTGGCCGCCGTCGGGCCCGACGTGCTCTTCGTCTCGAACGGCCCGGGCGACCCGGAGAACTTCGTCGCGGCCCAGGCGGTCGTCGACGAGTTCGCCGGCGACCTGCCGATGGCCGGCATCTGCCTCGGACAGCAGGTGATCACGAGCGCGCTCGGCGGCTCGACCGAGAAGATGGCGTTCGGCCACCGCGGCGTCAACCAGCCGGTGAAGGACCTCCGCACCGACAAGGTCGTGATGACCACCCAGAACCACGGCTACACGGTCGACGACACCGGCCCGCTGGAGGTGACGCAGGTGAACGTCAACGACGACACCGTCGAGGGGCTCGACAGCGAGGATCTCGACGTGATCACCCGCCAGTACCACCCCGAGGCGAACCCCGGGCCGCACGACTCGCTCGGCTTCTTCGACGAAGTGCTCGACCTGGCGACCTCGTCGCGCCGCGTCGCGGCCGACTGAGCCGACGGTCCGCCCTCCCCGCTCCCGGCGGTTCCGACGCCCTCTGACTGACCACTCGGAGTACCACCCGGTCGGCGCTCGCGACGCCGTCTTCGCTCTCCGCTCTCACCTCTCGGTCCGTCCTTCGGTCTCCGCGCCCCTCGCCGTGGACCGGCGACGTTTTCTCCCGTCCCCCCGCACACCGTCGTATGCCAACCGAGATCCTGCTCACCAACGACGACGGGATCGACGCCGTCGGGCTTCGGGCGCTCGCGGACGCGCTCTCGCGCGACCACGACGTGACGGTCGTCGCGCCCGCGACGAACCAGTCCGGCGTCGGCGGCGCGCGCTCGTGGTGGGACACGACGGTCGACTACACCGAGACGGACCGCGGCTACGCGGTCGAGGGGACTCCCGCGGACTGCGTCGCGGTCGCGGACGTGGCGCTCGGGCTCGACCCCGACGTGGTCGTCTCCGGCTGTAACCACGGCCCGAACATCGGCGCGCACATCCTCGGGCAGTCCGGCACCGTCGGCGCCGCGATGGAGGCCTCGTTCCTCGGCACGCCCGCGATCGCCGTGTCGCTGTACGACCGCGGGAACCTCCCCGTGCCGCCGACGCTCGACAACGGCGACTTCGCGGTCGCCGGCGAGGTCGTCGCCGACCTGATCGACCGCGCCGAACGCGACGCCGGCGACGGCGCCCTCGAACTCCCGTTCGGCGCCGACGTGTTGAACGTCAACGTCCCGGCGGCGGACGACGAGGCCGCGGAGGACCCCACCTACCGGCTGACCGAGCCCGCCCGCGGCTTCGACGTGATCGAGTTCCGCCCGGGCGAGGAGGGACCCGACGACGAGAACGTCCCCGAGGGCTGGGAGTTCGGCGAGCGCCGCGGCGAGATGGGGATGGAGCTGCGGGACCGCTTCTGGCGGGAGTTCCTGCGCGGCGACGTGGCGGACGATCCCGGGTCGGACCGCCGCGCGGCCGTGGAGGGCGAAGTGAGCATCTCCCCGCTGTCGAGTTCGCGCGCCGTCGCGGGCGAAAAGGCGGGCGAACTCGTCGAGCCGGTTCGAGGCGCAGAGACGGGAGCCGATTAACGGCGGTCGTCGGTCGGAGTACGATCACTATCGACCACTTCAGCGGCGCAGTCTGCTGATTTAGCGGCGCGGTCTATCGATTCAGCGACGCCGCCGGGGCCGTCGCCCGCTCCCGCTGAACTCCGCGGCGAGCCGACCGAGGTACCACACGACGACCAGCCCGACGAGGAAGCCGCCGCCGAGCGCGGCGAGCAACTGGAGAGGCGACGGGTCCAACTGGAGGGCGAGGAGCGGCGGCGAGGCCGTGACAATCGCGAGCAACGCGATCCTGATCTTCCGGTTCCCCGCGTCCCGTTCGGACTCGGAGATGGGTCCTACCACCGCGATCCCCTCATCTGTGTTCCGACGACTCCCGGCGCGACGCTCATGCGCCCACCACGTCCCCGGCGAACATCAAGGCGACGAACCGAACCCGTTCGTCCGAGTTCGGTGCCGCCGGAGCGACCGCGGAACTATCGTCGCCCCGGACCGTCCGTCGGACGTGCCCACGTCGACGGTCGATCGGTGCGTTCGGTCCCGCACGGGCAAAAGACTCTCGACCGTTCACGCCGTCTCTGGGCTCTCTCCGCCGTGAACGGTCTGGGTCGTTTAAGACCGTTCGGCGGCTCGTGTCGAGTGCCCCTACCCGCCGTTCCGGTGCGACGGGCGCCGCGGCGACGCCGCCCTCGCCCCGCGTCGCCCGCTCCGCTCCGGGACTCGCCCCTCCCCGCCGTTTCGCGGCGTTTTTGACCCGACCCCGACAAGCGAGCGGCATGGACGACGAACTCCGCGAGCGCGTCGCGGCGGCCGGCGAGGCCGCGGCGCTTTTCAACGCGCTCAAACACGGCAGCGACCCGGACGTGGGCGCGATCATGGGGCCGATCATGGGCGAGAACCCCGAGTTCCGCCCGCACGGCGACGAGATCCCGGGCGTCCTCGCGCCGGTCGTCGAGGAGGTCGGCGAGATGGACGAGGCGGCCCGCCGGGAGCGGCTCGGCGAACTCGCCCCCGATAAGCTCGCGGAGCTGGAGGCCAACGACGAGGACGACGACCGCGTCCTCCCCGATCTCCCGAACGCCGAGGACGGCGAGGTCGTGATGCGCGCCGCGCCGAACCCCAACGGCCCGTGGCACGTCGGCCACGCGCGGATGCCCGCCGTCATCGGGACGTACAAGGAGCGCTACGACGGCGAGTTCATCTGCCGGTTCGACGACACCGACCCGGAGACGAAACGCCCCGACTTAGACGCGTACGACGCCATCCTGGACGACATCGAGTACCTCGGCTTCGAGCCCGACCGCGTGCTCTACGCCTCCGACCGGCTGGAGACGTACTACGAGCACGCCCGCGACCTGATCGACGCCGGCGGCGCGTACACCTGCTCGTGCTCCGGCGACGACTTCTCCGAGCTGAAGAACGCGGGCGAGGCGTGCCCGCACCGCGAGAAGGACGCCGAGACGGTCCGCGAGGAGTTCGCGGCCATGGTCGACGGCGAGTACGGCTCAGGCGAGATGGTCCTCCGCGTGAAGACCGACATCGAGCACAAGAACCCTGCGCTGCGCGACTGGGTCGCCTTCCGGATGATCGACACGCCCCACCCGCGCGAGGCGGCCGCCGACTACCGCTGCTGGCCCATGCTCGACTTCCAGTCCGGCGTCGACGACCACCTCACTGGCGTCACCCACATCATCCGCGGCATCGACCTCCAGGACTCCGCGAAGCGCCAGCGGTTCGTCTACGACTACTTCGACTGGGAGTACCCCGAGGTGCTCCACTGGGGCCACGTCCAGGTCGACGAGTACGACGTGACGCTCTCCACCTCGACGATCAAGGGGCTCATCGCGGACGGCGAACTGACGGGCTGGGACGACCCGCGCGCCCCGACCATTCGGTCGATGCGCCGTCGCGGGCTCCGGGGGCAGGCCTTGGTCGACTCGATGACGGAGCTGGGGATGTCGACCTCCGACGTCGACCTCGCGATGTCGTCCGTCTACGCGCATAACCGCGACCTCGTCGACGACGAGGCGGACCGCTACTTCTTCGTCCGCGACCGCGACGACGCGCCCGCCGTGGCGCTCCCGGTCGTCGACGGCGACGCGCCCGCGCCCGCGGCCGGCCATCCGCCGCTCCACCCCGACCACGAGGACCGTGGCGACCGCGAGGTGCCCGCCGGCCGGGTCCTCGTCGAGTCCCCCGACCTCCCGAGCGAGGGCGAGCGCGTCTGGCTCAAGGGGTACGGCTGCGTCCGGTACGAGGGCGACGAGCTCGCCTTCGTCGACGACGGCATCGAGGTCGTCCGCGAGGGGGACGTGGACGTGGTCCACTGGGCGCCCGCTGAGGAGGGCCTCGACACGCTCCTCCGGACCGTCGACGGCGACGTGCGCGGGATCGCCGAACCCGCGCTCGCCGACGTCGACCCCGACACGGTCGTCCAGTTCGTGCGCGTCGGCTTCGCCCGGATCGACGGGTTCGACCCCGAGGCGACCGACGAGGAGGACGGCCCGAACGGAACCGAGGACCTGCTAGCGTACTACGCGCACCCGTAGGCCGAGGTCGTCGATGTCCGGCCGCCCGGCGGCGCTGCGCTCGGTCGACCGAATCCGTTCGTCGGGGAATTTAAACCCGCGACCGGCGAAGCGAGGGCAACGATGGCCATCGACTCGAACTTCGAAGCGAACCGCGAGCGGGTCGGCGAGGAGGACGGCGTCGCCGTGTGGGGGCCCGTCGAGCCGCCGGAGAAACAGGGGATCCGCGGCACCCACGTCGCGGTCGACTTCGACATCTGTCTCGCGGACGGCGCGTGTCTGGAGGACTGCCCGGTCGACGTGTTCGAGTGGACGGACACACCCGGCCACCCCGAGTCCGAGCGGAAGGCGAACCCAGCGGACGAGGACCAGTGTATCGACTGTATGCTCTGCGTCGACGTCTGTCCGGTCGACGCGATCGATGTCGACCCCGGACGCGAGAACCGATTATAAGTAGTCGTTCTCGTTGTGGTGGCGGTCTCTGTGTGCCGAGTTGTTCTTTCATAAATGGTCAACAGCGGATCGCCGTCGAACCTCTCCAAAGCCCCAGTCGCGAGGCGGATACACGCTCGCTGCGCTCCTCGTCGCTCACTTCGTTCGCTCCTGCGGTGCTTGCGTCGCCTGCGTCCGCCTCGCGACTGCCCCTTTGAGTGCCGCCTCGACCGCACAGCACGGCACCTCACGCCTCCCCAGCCTCGCGGTTCGCGCTCTCCGAGCGCGAACCGTGTCCCTCGCGCGTGCTCCTCACGCCCTACGGGCGTTCGGAGGCACGCGCCACCGCAGACCTGTTAGCAAGCGGCCGTAGCCGATCCGCTCATTCGCCGGTGAACCGCTCCCGCTCCGCGAGCGCGAAGTCGGTCCCGTACCGCTCCACGAGGGGGGTGTAGCCGTCGCCGAGCGCCCGCATACACGCGCTCGTCGAGGCAAAGCCGAGGTCGTCGGCGACTTCCTCCCACGGCCGGCCTTGGAGGACCTTCCGAACGAGCAGGCGCTCCGCCCGGTCGTCGAGGTCGGCCCCCTCGACCAGCGCCGCGAGCGCGAGGTCGCGGAACGCGCCGGGCGCGCTGTCGTACATCCCCGGCCCGACCGACGCCCCGACGACGGAGCGCCACTCGGTCTCGGTGAGATCGACCGGGACGGAGGCGGAACACGCACCCAGCGCGCCGCGGATCACGTCCGGGTCGACGTCGCGGTGCGCGTCGGAAAGCCCGTCGCGCTCGCGGTCCCGGAAGGCGACCGCGTGGCGGGCGAGCAGGTCGCGCCCGGCCGCGGTCTCCGGGCGCAGCATGATCGCGGAGTGCTCGCCCGAGGCGTCGTTGCGGCTCGTCGAGAGGTGGCCGACCCGGTATCCCGCGCGCTTCCAGAAGCGGAGCAGGCGCGGCGTCGCGCCGTAGCCGACCGAGAAGTAGTCGACCGGCTCTCCGTCGTCGTGAGTCGCTTCGCCGTCGCCCGCCACTTCCCCCCCGAACTCCGCGTGGACCTCGTCGAGCAGCCGCGAGCCGAAGCCGGCGTCCCGGAGCGCGTGGTGGGTCGCGATCCGGACCGTTCGCAGGCCGCGCGGAGTAGCGGCGTCCTCGTCGCGAAGTTGGCTCGTGAGCACGTCCGGCACCATGTTGCCGCGGACGCGCTCGCCCTCGTACATCCGCCGCCGCGTCTCGGCGTCGAGGCCGCCCTCCCGCGCGAGGAGCGCGACCGCGACGACCCGGTCGTCCGCGACGAGCGCGCGCGCGACGAGGTTCGGCGCGTCGAGCAGCCGCGCGAGGTCGTTCGGCTCCGTCCGGTAGTGTGCGGTGACGAGCAGCCCGAACGCCTCGCCGAGCAGCGTCTCGTCCGCGCGCAGTTCCTCCGGGTCGAGCGCCCGATACGTCGCGTCGTCGACCGACGCGTCCGCGACCGCGTCGTCGACCGCCGGGCGAGCGTCCAACAGGAGCGCCCGCGACGCCCACGCCTCCACCGGGTCGTTCCGCGCGTACCGGATCGGCTCGTCGAGCCGCACGTCCCGGACCGCGAACCGCGAGCCGACCAGCCGCTCCCGGAACCGGACCGCGAACCCGCGGCCCGCCCCCTCGTAGCCGTGGACCGTCGTACAGAACGCGACCGCGGGCACGTCGAGGAACCCCTCCAGCAGGCGCACCGGGAGTGCCGCCGCCTCGTCGACGATCACCGCGTCCGCCCCGTCGGCGTCCGCCGCGGCCGCCGCGGGCGACATGAACCGGACGCGACCGCCGGCCGGCGTTCGGAGGTCGCGCTCGTCCGCGTCGCCCCCGCAGTCGTTGCGGTCGGCTTCGCCGCACCCTCCGTCTGTCTCGGTTCCGATCAGCTCTCGGGCCCGCGCGAACACCTCGGCGGCGTTCCGGAACGCGGGCGCGGTGACGAGCACGTCGGCGCCGCCGAGCGCGAGCGCGCCGGCCGCCAGCCCGGCCGCGCTCGACTTCCCGCGCCCCCGGTCGGACTCGACCACGACGGCGGCGCCGGGCTCGGCGAGCGCTTCGAACGCCCGCAGCGCCCGCGACTGGTCGGCGGTGCGGCAGGCGTCGTACGCGGCCGCGGGGAACGTCGCGCCCGGCGGCGCGCTCGGAGCGCGACGGGCGCTCGGGCCGTCGCGCTCGGCGGCCTGCTCGCCGGTGAGCCCGTCCCGTTCGAGGGCGTCGCGCTCCGGCCGGTCGCCGAGCGCGACCACCGCAACGCCGGGATGCGTCCGGAGCGTCGACGCGAGGCGCTCGCGGAACCGTCCCGTCACGTCCCCGACGCCGTACGGGGGGACCGCGAGCGAGTCGTCGAAGCGGTCCCGGACCGCCGGCCAGTCGTCGAGCGGGGGCGTCAGCAGGATCAGGAGCCCCCCGCCGTCGACCGCGCCGACCGCGCGGCCGAGCGCGTTGGGGACGAACCGCTCGTGGCAGTCGAGGACGACCGCCTCGCGGGTGCGTCCGAGCAGCTCGTCGGCGCTCCGCGGGCGGTGTTCCTCGAACCGGAATCCCTCCCGGGTCGAGACGAGCGAGACCGCCTCGTCGTCGACGCCGAGGGACACTATCGCGTCGTAGGCGGCGTCGGTTCCCCGGTCGCGGTCGCCCGCCAGCACGAGGACGCGCCGCTCGTTCGTCCGCTCGGCCTCGGCGCGCAGTTCGCGCGCGACTCCCGCGATCATCTCCGCTCGTGGTTGCCGAGGCGCGGTCATGTGTCTTCCCCTCCGCGCGTCGCCGAGGCGAGTTGCTCGTTCACGACGCTCCGGCGACGCCGGCAAAGGCGGGAGGCTTACGGCCGCGCGGCGCGTCGCTCCCGGCATGACCACGGTCACGCTCATCGGGACTCGGCTCGCGGACGTGGGCCGCGAGTTCGTCTACGAAGGGGAATCGGCCGGCTGCGAAGGGTGTCCCTACCGCGGCCAGTGTCTCAACCTCACCGAGGGGAAGCGGTACCGGGTGACAGACATCCGCGAGAACGCCCAGACGCTCGACTGCGCCGTCCACGACGCGGGCGTCCGCGCGGTCGAGGTCGAGCCCGCGTCGGTCCCGGCGAACGTCCCGTCGAAGCGCGCGTACGCCGGGAGCAAGGCGTCGCTCGCCGGTCCCTGCCCGCACACCGAGTGCCCGAGCCACGGCTACTGCGTCCCCGACGGCGCCGACTTCGACGAGGAGCGCGTCATCGATCAGGTGCTCGGCGACCCCCCGCACGAGACGTGCGCGCTCGACCGCGACCTGACGCTCGTGGAGTTCCGCGCGGAGGAGTGAGTCCGGCCGCGGGGCCGCTCGCTTCGCTTACAGCGAGGTGATCGCGTTCAGCGTGATCCGGATCGCGCGCTCGACGTTGTCCTTCGCCTTCTCCGGTAGTTCGTCGTCGGAGTCTGCCCCCTTCTGCGTGCCCGCGACGAGGTTGCCGTCCACCGTACAGATGGCGCCCGCCGCGAGCCCCTTGCGCCGCGCGAGCGAGAAGACGGTCGCCGCCTCCATCTCGATCGCGAGCAGGTTCGCGTCGTTCCAGTCCTCGACGTACTCGTCGTCCTCGTTGTAGAACGCGTCGTCCGAGACGATGGGGCCGACGTGGATCTCCTCGTCGTTGTCCTCGGCCGCATCGACCAAGCCGGTGAGTACGTCGTAGTCCGGGACCGCCGGGTAGTTCGCCGACTCGTACCGCTTGCTCGTCCCCTCCTCCTTGGCCGCGCCCGTCGCGACGACCATGTCGCCGACCTCCATCTCCGGCTGGAGCGCGCCGCAGGTGCCACACCGGACGAACGTCTCCACGCCGACCCGCGAGAGCTCCTCTACGGCGATGGCGGCCGACGGGCAGCCGATCCCGGTCGAGCAGATCGTGAGGTCGACCCCGTCGTAGGTCGCGTTGACGACTTTGTACTCGCGGTTCTGCGCGACGACCTCGCTGTCGTCACACAGGTCGGCGATCCGGTCGACGCGACCCGGATCGCCCGGGATGACCGCGATCTCGTGGACATCGCCCTCCTCGACCAGCAGGTGCGGCTGTTTCGCCATACGCGCCGCAACAGCGGCCGCGCGCAAAAACGGACCGGTCGGCGGGCGGGGATCACGCCGCAAACACAATTTGATATCGCGCTATGCGATTTACAACAGCGATCGAACGGCCGCGGTCCCCCTCAGGCTGGACCACCGACTCCACCGGATCGGGCCGTTTTATCGCCCGAGGCCGCGACGTTCGACTATGACTGACGCTGACGCCTCCGCCGGTTTCGGTTCGACGCTCGGTGCGCTCACCGTCGCGTTCCTCCTCGTGACACTCGTCGCCGGGACGCTGCTTGGCTTCAACTGGACGCAGGCGGTGTTGCTCGGCGGGTTCGCTGGCGTCGTGGCGGTCGGGTCGGCGTGGCTGACGGACCGGCGAGCAGACAACGACTAACGCTCTTCAGTAGACTGGCGGAACCTGGAGTATTAGTGCCTCTGGTCTGGCAAAACGGGTATGTGTGAGAACCGTCCTGCCTTCGGCCAGTGGCTAACGGAACTTGCGGAGCTGGGCGTAATAGAAT
>NZ_NEWJ01000044.1:0-22387 GCF_002135045.1 Halorubrum sp. SD683 | reverse complement strand
CGATACCGGTACCAACTCCAGCGCCGACAAAACTGTTGTGTCACGCCCCGGCGCCCCCCCGGGGCCCTCGGTGTCTCCCCGCCCCGAGCGACCGCGCTCGGCGCAAGGGGCTTGTGTGCCGCCGCCGTCGGCACGTCCATGCGCGTGTACAGGGGCGAGTTCGCGACCCCGGCGGCCGACCGGGAGCCGGCGGGCGACCTGCTCGCGTCGGCCGCGGAGGGGGTCCCGGCCGTCCGCGTCACGGCGCCGCCGAAGCAGGTCGCCTTCGGCCGGCGGGACGCCCGCGAGCCGGGGTTCGACCGGGCGAAGCGGGCGGCGCGCGCGGCCGGATTCCCTGCCGTCGAGCGCGACGTGGGCGGTCGCGCGGTCGCGTACACCGGGTCGACGCTCTCGTTCGGCGTCGCAGTACCGACCGGCGGCGACCGGGGGGCGACCGACTGCCGGTACGAGACCGCGACCGAGACGCTCCGCGACGCGCTCCGCGACCTCGGCGCCGACGTGGTCCGCGGCGAGCCCCCGGCCGCGTTCTGCCCCGGCGAGCACTCCCTGCGCGTCGCTGGGGGCGGTGCGACGGAAACCGGCGGGGCCGCGGGCGGCGGGAAGGTCGCCGGGCTCGCGCAGCGCGTGCGCGCCGACGCGGCGCTTGTCGCCGGCGTCCTCGTCGTCTCGGCGGCGGACGCCGCGCCGATCGCGTCGGTCACCGAACCGGTCTACGACGCGCTCGGCCTGTCGTTCGATCCCGGCTCGGTCGGGAGCGTCGCCGACGCCGGCGGTCCGGACGACCCCGACGCCGTCGCCCGCGCGGTCGAGACCGCGTTCGTGGAGGGGCCGTGGGGCGACGGCGAGCGCCGGATCGTGCGCGTCGGCGGGGCAGCCGACTGAGCGCTGCGCGGCGCGCGGTTCCGACGTTTCGACGTGCTTTTTATGCGCGGGGGTCTGCGTTCGGGCATGGCCGAATTCAAAGTCGTCGTCGCCGACCCCGAGACCGGCGAGACGTTCCAGCGAGAGGTCGACGGACAGGACGCCAACCGATTCCTCGGTCGCGAACTCGGCGACGAGATCGGCGGCGACGCCGTCGGGCTCTCCGACCATACGATCGAACTCACCGGCGGCTCCGACGAAACCGGGCGCCCGATGCGCGAAGACGTCTCCGGCACCCGCCTGAAGGAGCTCCTCCTCGAGGGCGGCGTCGGCTTCGAGCCCTCCCGCGAGGGCGAGCGCAAGCGGATAACCGTCCGCGGCCGCGAGGTCGACGACGACATCGCGCAGATCAACGCGAGCGTCGTCGACGGCGACGGCGACGTGGCGGCCGCGCTCGGCGAGGGCGACGACGACGCCGACGAGTAACGGCGCTTCGATGCCTCGCGTTCCCTCCGACGGCGAGGACGTTTCCTCGGTTCGCGTCTCGGTCGCCCGGAGCGGCGGCACTCGCCGCCCCTGCGTCAGACTTCCCGACGACGACGCGCTCGACGGGCGCGTCGAGTCCGGGACCTGCGACGCGCTCGGAGTGAGTCAGGGGGACCTGATCCGCGTCGCGATCGGTCGCGACGAGTACCACGCGCGTGTCGCGGCCGACTCGCGCGGGCGGCTCCTCCGCGGCGCGTTCGACAACCGGCGGCTGGCGCGCGAGTCCGGCGAGGGGACGAACCGGCTGGTCGAGTGGCTCGACGCGAACGGCCGGGAGCCGGGCGAGAGCGTCGTCCTCGACGTGGTGGTGTCCGGCGAGCTGTACGGGCTGCGGATCCCCGGCGAGCGGACCGTGTACGACGCGGACCGCGGGCCGCGGTCGTCGCTCGCCGACATCGCCCGCGACGTGGACGGGTAGCTCCCGGAGCGCGCCGGGCGTCGACGGTCACCCTCCGCCGCGGCGGCGCGGCGTCAGGTCGGATCGCTTATTCTCGCGCGGCCCCGAGGTCGGTCCATGCAGGAGGTCGACGCGGACCTGACGGCGCTCGACCGCGCGATCATCAACGCGTTCCAAGGCGGCTTCCCGGTCGCGGAGCGCCCCTTCGACGCGGCGGCGGCCGCGCTCCGCGAGCGCGGCGTCGACGTGACGGGACCGGAGCTGTGCGAGCGCGTCCGCGAGCTCGACGAGGAGGGGATCCTCTCGCGGTTCGGCGCGCTCGTCAACGCCGAGGAGATCGGCGGCGCCGCCTCGCTCGTCGCGATGCACGCGCCCGAGGACCGCTACGACGAGGTCGTGGAGACGGTGAACGAGTTCACCGCGGTCGCACACAACTACGAGCGGGAGCACCCGCACCTCAACATGTGGTTCGTGGTGAGCGTCGCGGACCACCCGGACCCCGACAAGGACGGGAGCGACCGCGTCGAGGAGGTGCTCGCGGAGATCGAGGACGCGACGGGCCAGGAGACGTACAACCTCCCGAAGCTCCGGGAGTTCCACGTCGGCGCGAAGTTCCTCGTCGACGGCCCGGTCCCCGACGGCGACGTGGACCTCTCGGGGCTCGGGCCCGATGTCTCGCCCAGCGACCGCGGAACGTTGACGCCCGACGAGCGCGACCTCGTCGTCGAGATCCAGGGCGGGCTCCCGGTGACCGAGACGCCGTACGCCGACGTGGCCGCTGCGGTCGGCGCCGACGTGGACTGGGTGATCGAGACGATCAAGCGGTTCGAGCGGGAGGGGAAGGTGCGCCGCGTCGGCGTCATCCCAAACCACTACGCGCTCGGCTACACGGAGAACGGGATGACCGTCTGGGACGTGCCCGAAGACGCCCTTGACGAGGTCGGCCCCGCCGTCGCCGACCTAGGCTTCGTCACGCACTGCTACGAGCGCCCGCGCCACGCCGGCGTTTGGGAGTACAACTTCTTCGCCATGACGCACGGCCGCACCGAGGCCGAGAGCGAGCGCCGGATCGCCGAGGTCAGGGAGCTGATGGACGACTACTGGGACGTCGGCGCGGACGACTGGGACACCCTGTTCTCGACGCGCATCCTGAAGAAGACCGGTATCCGCATCGCGGACCGGGCGGACAGCAACACGGCGTGACTCCCCGAATCGCGGGGACCGGAGGCCGTCCGTGACGCCGCTGTACCACGACTTCGCGGGCGAGACGGTGGTCGTCTTCGGCGGCGGCGCCGTCGGCTCGCGGAAGGCCCGCGGCTTCGACGAGGCCGCGCGCGTCGTGGTCGTGAGTCCCGACTTCGACGAGCGATTGCCCTCGCCCGACGACCCCGAGGCGGAGCGCGACACCGCGATCGAACTGCTACGCGCCGCTCCGGACGCCGACGCGGTCGCCGGCTGGATCGATCGGCTCGGTCCCGCGCTCGCGGTCGCCGCGACCGACGACGCCGCGGTCAACGCCGCCGTGGAGTCGGCCGCGCTCGACCGCGGGATCTTGGTCAACCGGACCGATGTCTCCGGGGGTCGCGACCCCGGGAGCGTCGTGGTGCCCGCGACGGTGGAAGACGAGCCGGTGACCGTCGCGCTCTCGACGGGCGGGACCAGCCCCGCGCTCGCGAAGGCGTTACGCGAGCGGATCGAGGCCGAGATAGAGGGGGCGGGCGAGATGGCGGCGCTCTCTGGCGAGATCCGCGAGGAACTGAAATCCGAGGGTATACCTCCCGAGAAACGCCGGGAAGCGGTTCGCCGCGTTGTCAGATCCCGGGGGGTTTGGAAGGGTTTACAAAAGGGGAGATCCAACGGACGGCAAGAGGCCGACACCGTGATCGAAGAGGTACTCGACCGATGAGAGAGACGGGTGCGATCGCCGGCGTGAGCGTCGCCCACGCCGACGCGACCGTCGACGAGATCGAGGCCGCCGGCGGCGACGGCGTCCGCGCGACCGTCTCCGACCTGCTCGCGCGAGAAGGGGTCGAAGAGGCGTTCGCGGTGCAGACGTGTAACCGCTCGGAGGCGTACGTCGTCACCGACCGGACCGTCGACGGCACGACGGCGCTGTCGACGTTCGCGCCGGACGTCCGCGGCGGCGCGGTCCGCCGCCTCGACCACGAGGAGAGCCTGGAACACCTGATGCGCGTCGCCTCCGGGCTGGAGTCGCTCGTGCTCGGCGAAGACCAGATCATCGGGCAGCTGCGGGAGGCCTACGAGGAGTCGAAGTCCGCCGGCGGCATCGGCCCCGTCCTCAAGGACGCCGTGACGAAGGCGCTCCACGTCGGGGAGCGGGCGCGGACGGAAACCGAGATCAACGAGGGCGTCGTCTCGCTCGGTTCCGCCGCGGTCCGGCTCGCGGCGGACGAGATCGACCTCACCGACGGCTCGGCCGTCGTCGTCGGGGCCGGCGAGATGGGGACGCTCGCGGCCCGGGCGCTCGACGACACGCCGGTCTCGGACATCGTCGTCGCGAACCGCACCGTCCCGCACGCGGAGTTCGTCGCCGAGGAGGTCGACACGCCCGCGGAGGCGGTGCCGCTCGCGGACCTCCCCGCCGTGGTCCCCGACGCCGACCTCGTCGTCACCGCGACCGGCAGCCCCGACCTCGTCGTCCACCCGTCGTACGTCGACGGCGCCGGCCGGGTCGTCTGTATCGACATCGCGCAGCCCCGCGACGTCGATCCGGCGGCCGGCGCGCGCGAGGGCGTGACCGTCTTCGACATCGACGACCTCGAAGACGTGACCCAGCGGACTAGGGAGAGCCGCGCCGCGGAGGCGCGCGAGGTCGAGTCGATCATCGACGCGGAGCTCGACCGCATCCTCGAGGCGTACAAGCGCAAGCGCGCCGACGACGCCATCTCGGCGATGTACGCCGGCGCGGACCGGGTGAAGGCGCGCGAGCTCGACCTCGCGATGTCGAAGCTGGAGGCGCAGGGCGACCTCACGGACGAGCAGCGTCAGACGGTCGCCGACCTCGCCGACGCCCTCGTCGGCCAGCTGCTCGCCGCCCCGACGCGCTCGCTCCGAGACGCGGCCGGCGAGGACGACTGGGAGACGATCCGCACGGCGCTCCGGCTGTTCGACCCCGACTTCACGCCGAAGACGGGCGACTCGGCCGAGTCGGACGCTCCCGACGCCGGGGTCGGCTCCCCGGACGCGGTCCCGGACTCCGTCGCCGAGGAGCTCGACGACTGACCCCCGACCGCCGGCCCCGACGTTCTCGACCGCGCCCGCTCCGCGCCCTTTATTCGCCGACACGCACACCGACCGGTATGAAGCTCTCCGAGTACGTCGACCGACTCGACGAGGAGCTCGACACGGCCGCGTACGCCGACGTCGACGCGAGCGCGAACGGCCTTCAGGTCGGCCCGGGCGGCGAGGCCGCTAGCCCGGGCACCGGACCCGCCGACGACCCCGAGGTCGAACGGGTCGCCTTCGCGGTCGACGCCGCGACGGCGACGATCGAGGCCGCCGCGGACGCGGGCGCCGACGTCCTCGTGGTCCACCACGGGCTCTCGTGGGGCGGCATCGAATGCGTGACCGGTCGCGTCCACGACCGGATCGCGGCGCTCATCGAGCACGACATCGCGCTGTACGTCTCGCACCTCCCGCTCGACGGCCACCGGGAACTGGGCAACGCGGCGGGCGTCGCCACCGAGATCGGACTCGAAGACCGCGACCCCTTCGGCGAGATCGGCCCGGTGACGATCGGCACGATCGGGGAGACGGCGGCGCCGCGCTCGGCGGACGCGCTCCGCGAGACGCTCGACGGGTTCGAGGGCCAACCGGACGGCGAGCCGTCGCCCACGCGCGTCCTGGACTTCGGGCCCGACGAGGTCGAACGGGTCGCGGTCGTCACCGGCTCCGGGGTAGACTGGCTCGACGAGGCGGTCGCGGCGGGCGCGGACGCGCTGATCACGGGCGAGGGGAAACAACAGGTGTACCACGACGCCCGCGAGGCCGGGGTGACAGTCTTCCTCGCCGGCCACTACGCGACGGAGACGTTCGGCGTTCGGGCGCTGGAGTCGCTGACCGCCGACTGGGGCGTCGAGACGACGTACCTCTCGCATCCGACCGGGCTCTGAGCCCCGCCCGCGCCGGGCGGCGGCCCCTGCGGGCGCGCTCGCCGCCGAACGCAACCCTTACCGCTCGCGTCCGCGCAGTCCGGGTATGCGCGATCACTTCGAGATCCGGGACCACGACGCCGCCGGGCGGATCGGTCGGCTGACGGTCCCCCGCGCCGACGTCACGGTCGAGACGCCGGCGCTCCTGCCCGTGGTCAACCCCAACGTGCTCACGATCGAGCCGGAGCGGCTCCGCGAGGAGTTCGGCGCGGAGATGCTGATCACGAACTCCTACATCATCCGCAGCACGGACCGCATCCGCGACCGCGTGCTCGACGAGGGGCTCCACGAGTTCCTCGGCTTCGACGGCGCGATCATGACCGACTCGGGCTCCTTCCAGCTGGCCGAGTACGGCGACATCGACGTGACGACCGAGGAGATAATCGAGTTCCAGCGACAGATCGGCAGCGACGTGGCGACGCCCGTCGACGTGCCGACGCCCCCGGACGCCGACCGCGAGCGCGCCGAGTCAGAGCTCGAGACGACGAAGCAGGCGCTCGCAGACGCCGAGGCCGCCGAGACCGGCGAGATGCTCGTCAACGGGCCGGTCCAGGGGGCGACGTACGCCGACCTCCGCGAGGAGGCGGGGCGCCACGCGGCCGCGACCGACCTCGACGTGTTCCCGGTCGGGGCGATGGTGCCGCTGCTCAACTCGTACCGCTACGCCGAGGTGGTCGAGGCGGTGCGCGCAGCGAAGCGCGGGCTCGGGCCAGGGGCGCCGGTCCACCTGTTCGGGGCCGGCCACCCGATGATGCTGGCGCTCGCGGTGGCTGCTGGCTGCGATCTGTTCGACTCGGCCGCGTACGCGCTGATGGCCCGCGACGGCCGCTACCTGACGGTCTCGGGCACCGAACACCTCGAAGCGCTCGACTACTTCCCCTGCTCGTGTCCCGTGTGCGCCGACCACGAGCCGGCGGACCTCCGCGGCTTCGACGACGGCGAGGCGGAGCGGCTGCTCGCCGAGCACAACCTCCACGTCACCTTCGAGGAACTGCGCCGCGTGAAGGAGGCGATCCGCTCGGGGACGCTGCTGGAGCTGGTCGACCGCCGCGCCCGCGGCCACCCGGCGATGCTCGACGGCTACCGCGCGCTGCTCGACCACGCCGACGAACTGGAGCGGACCGACCCCGGGTCGAAGGACGCGTTCTTCTACACCTCGCGGGAGGCGGCCCGTCGCCCCGAGGTGTTGCGACACCACGACCGACTCGATCGGCTGGCGGCGCCCGACGACCTCCTGCTCACCGAGTCGAAGGCCCCCTCGAATCACGCGTACGACGCGGTGTGGCGCGTGAAGCCACCGTTCGGGCCGTATCCGCCCGCGCTCTCGGAGACGTACCCGCTCACCGCCGAGGTTCCGGAGCGGACCGACGGTGCGGCGCAGGTCGCCGCGGCGGCGGGTGTGGCCGCGCTCGCGGCGGCAAACCCGGAGACGACGCTCACGCTCGGGCACGACGCGTGGTGCGACGCCGCGTTGGCGCGGCTGCCGGACCGCGTCGAGACGGAGAACCTCCGGACGCTCGGTTGAGCCGGCGCTGGCGCGTGGATTCCGACGCGGCGAAAACCGCAGCCGTGACCGGAGTCGTCGGTCGGTTCGGCGGCGTCGAGCGACTCAGTCGCGCCGGTGACCGAGCGGTTTCTTCTGGCCGACCTCGACCTCGACGTGGATCGAGTCGGGGAAGCCGCGCGCGACGACGGACCGCGCGATGTCGTCGGCGCCGTGGATCTCCATCGAGCGGTGATACACGTCGTAGCGCCACGGCGAGAACTCGTCGCCCGGTGAGAGGTCCTTGTACAGCGGCACGGTGACGCGCTCCGAGGGGCTCGCGTGCGGGCCCTTACACTCGGCGCCCTTGCGTTCGAGCGTCTCTTTGAGCTCTTGGACAGTCTCGGCGAGCACGTCGCGGTCGCCGGACGCGAAGTGGAGTTTCGTGACGAAGGTCATGGCTGGGGGTCGTGCGTGAATGACCGCCGGAGCGGTAAAAACGCACCTACCCGCGGTCGCCGCGCGAGACCCCGCCGCGAATCCGGCCGAAGACCGGTCGACGCGGCCAAGCCGTTCGGATCCGTTCGGGAGTCCGACACGCTCTTTAGGGGTGATCGCTTACCTGCGGCCAATGACGGTCGAAGCGACCAGTGCCGGAGCCATCCTCTTCCGCGATACCCGCGGCGAACGGGAGTACTTGCTCCTGAAGAGCCGACCGGGGGACTGGGAGTTCCCCAAAGGCGGGGTCGAGGGGGACGAGGAGCTCCAGCAGACGGCGATACGAGAAGTCGGCGAGGAGGCCGGGATCGAGGATTTCCGGCTGATCGACGGGTTCCGCGAGGAGTACGACTACGTGTTCGAGGCGAACGGCAAGACCATCCACAAGACGGTCCACCTGTTCATCGCCCGCTCGTTCGAGGCGAGCGCCGAACTCTCGAAGGAGCACCGCGACCTCCAGTGGCGCGACTACGACCAGGCGCTCAACACGATCACCCAAGACGGCCCGCGCGAGATCCTCGAGGAGGCCCACGTGTACCTCGACGAGCGGAAAGACGAGGAGGACGGGAAGTACGTCTGATCGGGGGGCGGGGACGGGCGCGCGATCGATCGGCCGACAGCGGGCGCCCCCGCCCCGAGCGTTTCGCTTTTGTTCGCGCCCCGCGACGGTGTGAACAGTGACGCCCGACGCCGAGTTCGGCTACGAGCTGCTGGTCTGTCGGTACGCCGAGCTGGAGTGGCACCCGAGCGAGGGACGCCGTCCCGCGCTCATCGCCCGCCAGCTCGGCACGCAGGCGCGCCGCTGGGACACCGTCGTGATCGAGGTCGGCCCCGCGGCGTTCGAACGGCGGCGCGCGTTCGGCGACCGGGCCATCGACTCCGACCTCCTCCACGTCGTCCGCGGCGCGCCCGCCGCGTGGGCGTGGTACCGCGACGCGCTGCCCGACCCCGGCTACCCGTGGCGCTACGTTCGACAGGCGGTCCACCGGGCGGCGGGCCGCGGCCTGATCGAGAAGCGGCGCGACGGGAACCGGATCCAGATCCGCCGCAAGCGACCGTATCCGGACTGGGTCGAGCGGATCGTCGCGGTCGAGAACAAGCCGGACCTAGACGCCAGCGCGGCCGACAGGCTCGCCGACCAGCTCGAACACGACGTCGAGACTGAGCTCGCCGACGAGGTCTGGCTCGCGACCGAAACGACCGGTGAACGCGTCGAGCCCGCCCTCCTCCGCGAGATGCCCGTCGAGGCCGGGGTCCTCGCGACCGACTTCTCCGCGGGCGTCGACGCCGACGCGGTCGACGTGGCGTGGCACCCGAGCGCCCTCTCTCCCGGACCGGGCGAGCGACGTGACGCCGCGACGGAGACGCTCCGCCTAGAGATCGCCGAGCGCGCTTACGGGAAGGGGTGGCGCACCTTCCACGACACGATGCGGCCGGACTGCCGACACTTCGAACTCCGCCGCGAGGGGCGCGCGCTCGTCCCCTACTGCGCGGCGAAGGGGAAGGTCCCCACCGCGCGGGAGTGTTCGGGGTCCTGTCCGGAGTTCTCGCCGGAACCCCCGCAGTGGCGCACGAATGGGTGGCCGATCGAGGGCGGACCGGGGAAGGGTATCGAGCGGCTGCTGGCGCGGCGTCGCGAGCGCGAACGAGATCGGGTCGAAAGCGTTGAGTGACCGAGGGCGCCAGCAGGTCGCATGCGGTTCCCGAACCCTCCGCTCTCCGAGTATGCGCTCAACACGGCCGTCGTGGTCCTCACGCTTGGGATCCTCCAGTACACCGGTTGGCTCTCCGAGGACCCCGGCGGGCTTGACCCGGCGTTTCTCGCCGTGGTCGCGGTGACGTTCCCGGCGTTCTCGTACCTCATCGCGCTTGCCGGGGCGAACGTGTGGTCTGACGCCGGGTGACCGCCCGAACGAGCCGTCCCCCTACGCCAGCGCGGCCGCCAGCTTCTCCACGGGATGCGACGGCTCCGGCACTTCGCCCGGCCCCTCCTCCAGCTGCGTCCGGCAGGACGTTCCGGGGGCGACGAGACCGTCGCCGTCGCTGGCGTCCACCTGCTCGAAGAGGTTCTCGCCGATCGCCTTGCTCATCGAGTAGTGCTCGGCCTCGTAGCCGAACGAGCCCGCCATCCCACAACAGGAGGAGTCGAGCGGGTCGACGCCGTAGCCCGCGCGCCGGAGGACGCCGACCGCGTGGTGGTCCTTCTTCGTCGCCTTCTGGTGACAGTGACCGTGGTAGGTGAGCGACTCCGTCGGGGCGTCGAAGGAGAGAGTCTCGTCGAGCCGGTGGGCGTCGACGTACTCCATGACGCCGTAGGCGTTCTCCGAGACGGCGGCCACGTCCTCGTCCGGCACGTCGCTGGCCTCGCCGTCGAGCAGGTCGTGGTAGTCGGACTGGAGCATCACGGCGTCGGACGGTTCGACGACGACCACCTCCCAGTCATCCCGGACCCGGGGGGCGAGCGTTTCCACGGCGTCCCTCGCCGTCGCGCGCGACACGTCGAGCATCCCCTTCGAGTGTGGCGGCCGCCCGCTCCCGTCGACGTCCGGGATCTCGACGTGGCAGTTCGCGGCCTCCAGCACGCGCACCGCGGCCTTCCCCGCGCCGGGGTTCGTGTAGGTCGTGTACACGTCGGGGAACAGCAGCACGTCGCGGTCGGCCTCCTCGCGCGAGACGCCCGCGCCGCCGCGGGCTTCGAACCAGTCGACGAGGGTCTCAGAGCGGAACTCGGGGAGGTCCCGCTCCCTCGCGATCCCGAGCGCCTTCTCCGCGATGAGCCCGCTCCCTGGGATCTTGTTCGGGAGGTTCGAGAGCGGCGCGAGCTTCGAGGCGAGCGGCGCGAGCGACTCGAAGCGTCCGAGCAGCCGCGTCCGCAGATCGATCCCGTGCTCCTCGTGGTGGGCGTGCTCGACCTCCGCCTTCAGCTTCGCCATGTCGACGCCGCTCGGGCAGTCCACCTTACACCCCTTACAGCCGACGCAGAGGTCCATCACCTCGGTGACGAACTCGTCGTCCGTCGGGTCGTCCGGGAGCTCGCCGGAGATGGCCCCGCGGAGCATGTTCGCCCGCCCGCGGGTCGACTGGACCTCTTCCTCGGAGGCGCGGTAAGTGGGACACATCACGCCGCCGGTGGTCTCCTGCGGGCCGCGGCAACCGCCGCAGCCGTGGCAGAGCTCCACCATCCCCTGCATCCCGTTGTCGACCGCCCACTCCATCGCGGGGTCGAACCCGGCGTCGTACTCGTAGTCGGCGTCGAACCGGAGGTTCTCGCCCATGTCGACATCGCCGCAGACGTTGCCCGGGTTGAGGAGCCAGTCGGGATCGAACGCGGTCTTGAGGTCGCGGAACGACTCCCAGAGGTCGTCGCCGTACAGCTTCCGGTTCCACTGGGTCCGCGCGCGGCCGTCGCCGTGTTCGCCCGAGACGGAGCCGCCGAGCCGGACCACCGCGTCGGTGACGCGGTCGGCGATGTCGAGCATCGCCTCCACGTCGTCGACCTCCTTCGTGTTGATGAGCGGACGGATGTGTAACACACCCGGGCCGGCGTGCGCGTAGAAGGTGGCAAAGGTGTCGTTGTCCTCCAGAATCTCTTGGAACTCGCGGGTGTACTCCGGGAGGTGTTCCGGCGGGATGGCGCAGTCCTCGATGAAAGAGATGTGCTTCTCGTCGGTGGTGCGCGAGAGGAGGATCGGTAGCCCCGCCTTCCGCATCTTCCAGAACCGGTCGCGCTCGTCCGGGTCGTGCGCTTCCAGCGCGTCGACTGCGCGGCGAGGGTGGCTCGTCGTCTCTGCGGCGCCCGCGCTCGGGTCTGTCGTCGTCTCGACGCGGGCTCCCGCGGCGCCGTCGGCCGCGCCGACCCGGTCCGCGATCAGGTCCGCGACCTTCTGTTCTCCCGTCGCGTCGGCCTCGGCGTAGAACTCGATGAGCAGCACGGAGTCGGTGCCGTCGGGTAACATCCCGACGACATCCTCGAACTCCGGCGTGTCGGCCGCGAGCCCGAGGAGGACGTCGTCCATTACCTCGACAGCGGCGGGGTCGTGTTCGAGGCACGCGGCGACGTCCTCCATCGCGTCGAGGAGGTCCTCGTAGGTCAGCAGCGCGACCGCCTTCGTCTCCGGGATCTCGACGAGCGAGACGGTCGCCTCAGTCACGGTCGCGAGCGTCCCCTCGCTGCCGGCCATGAGGCGGCCGAGGTTGACGACGCCCTCCTCGCCGTGCTCGCCGCGGTACTCGGCGAGCAGGCGGTCGAGGTTGTAGCCGGAAACGTTCCGCTTCAGCTCCGGGAAGCGCTCGTCGATCTCGTCGGCCTCCTCGTCGAGGATCCGCACGACCTCGGCGTGGATCCTCGGGAGGAGCCCGTCGGCGTCGGGGTCCGCTGACTCGCGGAGCTCCTCGACCGCCACCTCGCCGAACGTCGTCACGGTGCCGTCGGCGAGGACGACCTCCAACTCCTCGACGTAGTGGTCCGTCTTGCCGTACTTCAGCGAGTGCGCGCCGGTGGAGTTGTTGCCGATCGCCCCGCCGACCGCGGACTTGTCGCGCCACGCCGGGTCGGGTGCGAACTTCAGCCCGGCCGGTTCGACCGCGGCGTTGAGGTCGCCCACGTACGCGCCAGCCTGAACGCGGGCGGTCTCCGCGTCGGGGTCCGTCGACAGCACGCCGTCCATCTCGTCGGTCAGGTCGAGGACGACCGCCTCGTTCACGGTCTGGCCGGCGAGCGAGGTACCGCCGCCGCGGGGGAGGACGGGGATCCCCTCCTCGAAGCAGTACTCGTGGACCGCGGCCACGTCCGCGGTCGACTCCGGGATCACGACGCCGATCGGCGTGACCTCGTACGCCGAGGCGTCGGTCGCGTACAGCCGCTTCGAGTAGTCGTCGAACCGCACGTCGCCGTCCACTCGGCGATCGAGCGCGTCGACGAGATCCGGCCGTTCCACCGTCCCGCCGGTGTAGTCGAAGTCCCCGCCGTCTGTCGGGTCCGGCTCCGAGGTGTTCGTCGCCATACGAATCCCTCACGGTCGAATTATGAAAAACCTCCTGCCGTCGGCGCGCGGCGGGAACCCGGGCCGCGGGACCAGCCCGCGCTCACCGTCCGACGCGCGTCGTTCGACAACGAACGCTTAATAGGCGCGCTCGTGACCGTACCGAGTATGAACGCAGCCCCCGAGGAGATCACGTCGCTCGTCGGTCGCGAGGTGTACTCGAGCAACGGCGTCTTCGTCGGCGAAGTCGAGGACATCCAGCTCGATCTGGACGCCCGCGCCGTGACCGGACTCGCGCTCGCCGAACTCAACCACGAGCTGTTCGCCGGGCAGGTGGGCGGCTCGACCGGCGTCATCGTTCCGTACCGCTGGGTCCGCGCCGTCGGCGACGTCGTCCTAATCAACGACGTCATCGAACGATACGACGCCGGCGAGCCCGACGAGGAGGCGCCGGAGGTCGAGGCGCGCTCGGAGGCGCGCTAGGCGCGGCCGGCCGCTCCCAGACCCCCTTGGCTCCCGCTCAGAACGGCAACGCGTCGCGGAGGCTGGCGATCACGCCGCGCTCCTCGCGGCGTGCCTCGTCGAACACCGGGTACAGGGCGTCGAGGAACTCGGTCTCGTTCTCGAACTTCTCTTGCGGCACGCGGTCGAGCGCGTCCGCGAGCGCGAGGGAGCGCCCCTGCGCGTCGTAGGGCACCTCCTGATCGCCCAGCGCGTCGCGGAGCTCCGCGGTCGTCGCGGGGAACGACACGTCCGCCTCGTCGAGCCGGGCGTCGAGCGCGGCGATACCGAACTCGATAGCCTCGGGCTCTTTCGTGTCGCCGCCGCCGGGTGGCCGTGCTGCCATTACGCCGGGGTATTCCCTCCGACGGCTTGAAACCCCTGTTCTCCGCTCACTCCGGCACGGATTCGCTCGGCGGAGCGGCGTCGACGACCGCCAGTTCGACTCCCGTTCCGGAGCGGTCGAAGGCCGCGACAGAGTCGCCGTCGTACGGCGGGACGGCGACGATCACCACGGCCGCGAGGTCGTCGGTGCGCGACACCCCGAGGAACCCGTCCGGGTGCGAGAGGAACCGCGCGCCCCCCTCGCCGGCCGGCGTGCCGAGGTCGACGCCGAACACGGAGTTGACCGAATTCCCGACCGACGGCAGCGTGAAGTGAGTCACCACCGGCGTCTCCGGGTCGAGCCCGATGTCGGCCTCGAACTCGCCGGCCGGCGTCGCGGAGAGCCGGACGTTCACACCGTCTGGGTCCTCGCTCGCGGCGCGCTCGCGGAGTACGGCCAGTAGGTCGCGGGTGACGTAGATCACTGTTCGACCTCCGCTATGGGACGGATTGGCAAAAGGACACGCACGGGTCGTCCCGCTCGGTCGCGTTCAGAACGGCAGCGCGGACGCGAGCGTCTTCGCGTACAGCCCGGGCGCCTTGCGCCGCGAGTCCGAGATGGCGTCCTCGACGGCGACCGCGGCTCGCTCGTGGACGCCGACGCCGTGACCGACGAGCACGCGCTCGGGGTCGAGCCCGGAGAGCGCGCTCGTCGGCGGGGTGAGCCGCAGCATCGGGTGGACGCCGAGGCGCTCGCGGTCGCCGCGGAAGTACGACGCGGACCCGAGCGACTCCGGGACGATCAGCGTCTCGCCGTCGAAGAGCCCGACCTCCTGCCACGGCGGCACCGACGAGTCGCGGATCCGGATCGCCTCGAAGCCGGTGTCCGCGAGCCGCGACCCGAACCGCTCGACGTCGACATCGGGGCCGAGATCCTCGGTGACGCCGGTCATCCACTCGGGGACGTACACCGGGGCGTCGTGGCGGGCGGCGAGTTCGCCGCTGTCGCGCACGTGGCGGTCCAGTCCGACCACGACGCCGGCGACGGAGCCAAGCCCGTCGAGGAGGTCGTCGACACCGGCCGCGTCGACCGGGTCGACGACCCACACGTCGTCCGCGTCCGCCTCCTCGTTCTCGACCGCGAACGCGTGGCTCGCGCGCTCCATCGTCTCGTCGGGGTACGCGATCCAGCCGACGCCGCCGTCGTACCGGTCGATCTCGTGAAGGTCCGGCTCGTCGCCTTTCATGCTCATACCACCCGTTCGACCCGGTCCCTTGTTAAGTCGTCTCTGTTAGTGCGGCGTTCCGACTTCGGGAGGGCGTCGGTCGCTCACTACCGTCCGCTACTCGCCGGGCCACTTGATGGAGCAGCCGCGCGAGGGCCGGTCCGGAATCTCGACGTCCTCACCCGCGAGGACGGCGTCGACTGCGTCGCGGATGTAGAACTCTGTCGGCTCGTCGTCGGGGTTGAGCGCGTCGTCGAGCCGGCCGTGGTAGCGCAGCCGCCACTCGCCGTCCTCGCGGCTGAAGAGGAACGGGTCGGGCGTACAGACGGCGTCGTAGGCGGCCGCGACCTCGCCGGTCTCGTCGCGAAGGTACGCGTCGTACGCGACGGTGCCGTCGGCGACGGCCTCGCGCATCGCCTCGAAGGAGTCCTCCGGGTATGCGTCGGCGTCGTTGGGGTTGATCCCGACGACCGCGAGGTCGTCGTACTCGGCCGCAATCTCGTTCAGCAGGTCGATCTTCGCCTTCGCGTACGGGCAGTGATTACACGTGAACACGACGAGCAGCGCGTCCGTCTCGAAGTCGTCGCGCGCGTGGGTTTCGCCGTCCGCGCCGGGCAGTTCGAAGTCGGGCGCGGCGCCGTCGCGGTCGAGTTCCGAGTCGGATTCCATCTGGACCATACGCGGCTGTACGGGCGGACACTGAAAAGGCGTTGCGAGCTACTCTAGGTGTCGAGTCAGGGTCCACGACGGGCCGCACACTCGAGACCGGCGAGTCAATGTCTGATCTGATCTATTAACTACCTAACTCAACGCTAGCGTTTTATATGACCAAACAAAAGTATTAATAAGAAATAGTATAAGCGAGACGGAGTCTGAAAAGGTGGTGTCCGTAACGTCGCGCGGGCAAGCCACAATCCCGAAGAAGTTCCGTGAGGAGTTGGGTATCGACACGCCCGGCCGTGTGAAGTTCATTCGCACTGAAGAGGGCGACATCGTTGTCCGCCCCATCCGCTCGGTTACAGACCTGCGTGGAGTTTTGGAAGGAAAAACCGATTAGCAGGGGTGCTCAG
This sequence comes from Halorubrum sp. SD683, assembly GCF_002135045.1. Lineage (NCBI taxonomy): Archaea > Methanobacteriati > Methanobacteriota > Halobacteria > Halobacteriales > Haloferacaceae > Halorubrum > Halorubrum sp. SD683. The sequence goes on along the minus strand of NZ_NEWJ01000044.1, from coordinate 6,327 downwards.
CAACGGAGCGCTTCCAAGAGGAACGTACAGCGGACAAAGCCAGTGAAGAAGAGTTGCGACAGCGCTACGCCGGTGACGACGAGGCTGACGAACGACGGACTGCGCTGAGATTCCCGAAACGATCGTCTTCGACGCTGAACCACTAATCGCGTGTTTTTGTAACGAACCAGGGAGCGACACCGTCGAAACGTACGTTGACGCCATTGAAGGCGCAGCAGACGGTTACATCTCGGCGATCAATCTTGCCGAGGTCCACTATATCGTGCGGGCAATCGACGGCGAGGACCGGGCTGATGCCGTCGTCGACGTCCTCGAGGAAAGTGGCATCCGTCGCATCGACACCGAACAGACATGGGCGCGAGCAGCCGACTTCAAATTCCGCTACTCGCCAGCACTCGATGATGCTTTTGCGCTCGGGACAGCAGCCCACGTCAGCGGGGTGCTGTTGGTCGGTGCCGACGACGGCTACGACGATGTCATCGATGTTCCGATCACTCGGTTCCGGACCGAACCAGCTTGACTTCCTCCACGACTGTTGTGGGCTCTCCCCTCTGTTCTCTGTAAGGTCGGCCAGAACCCGGGCCACCGACAAGGCCACCCATTTGGGGGTGGTTGGTGACGGCAGACTAGCTGTGACCCGCTTTCCCTTCTTGGCCGCGACCGGACCCGCCGCTCAGTACTCGATCGCCGCGGAGTAACGATTCAGAACGGCCACGAGCCCGGCACCGACGAGCGCCGCCAGCGCGAACCGCGGGGCGGCCGCCCGCCACGACTCGCCGCTCTCGGCCAGCCGGGCGGACACCTCCACGAGCGGCGCGCGCAGCGCCCCGACGATCAGGCTCACGAGGAAGGCGAGCGTCGCGGCCCGCGCCCGGGCTAGCGCGTATCGGACGGCGTGGGCGATCGTGAAGAGCCCGCCGACGCCGCCGAGCAGGAACGCCGCCACCGGCGGCAGCGTCTCGACGAGCGCGTCTCCCCCGTTTCCGAGCGCGAGCGCGCCCGCGCCGTCGACGAATCGAGACACGACGCCGGACATGTACTCGTACTGGCCGAGGACGATAAGCAGCAGCGAACCCGAGATCCCCGGCAGCACCATCGCGCTGACCGCGACCGCCCCGGCGACGAAGACGACCGGCAGCGAGCTCCCGAGCGCGGTCGCGGCGACGCCCGACGCGAGGAACGCGAGCGCGAACCCGGCGACTGCGGCGGACTTCCGGCGCGGCGTCGAGAGGTCGACGTCGCCGAGCAACACCGCGGCGCTCGCCGCGATCAGCCCGAAGAAGAAGCCGTACGTCGCCACCGGTTGCGTGGCGAGCAGGCGGTTCACCGCGCTCAACACGGTCACGACCGCGGTCCCGATCCCACCCCCCAGCACGAGGAGGAAGGCGCCGTCGACCTCCCGGAACGCGGCCCGAGCGTCGGCGCGGCGTCCGGGCCGCACGCCCGCGAGCACGCGGCGCGCTCGCTCGGGGTCGACCGCGGTGACCGCCGCGATCAGGCGCTCGTAGATCCCGACGATCAGGGCGATGGTGCCGCCGGAGACGCCCGGGACGGCGTCGGCGCTGCCCATCGCCACGCCCTTCAGATACAGCGTCGCCCAGTCGCGGAGTCCGGCCATTCGTACGATAAAAAGCGGAGCGTCCGTAATGAAAGACCCGAGATCAGGCGGCCGCGGGCTCGGTGGGGGCGACCAGTCCGCTCGCGGTCGTCGCCGCGGTCGGCTCGGCGCCGAGCGGCGATCCCGCGTCGGTCGAGTTCGTCGAGCCGCCGCCGTCACTCCCGCCGCCGACCGGGCAGTCGGCGTCGCCGCTCGGACAGTCCACGATTTGCTCTTCGAGTTCGACGGTGGCTGCGGCGTCGTCGGCGCCGACGACTTGGCCCTCGGTCACCTCGACTTGGCCGACGCGCTGTGTAGTGTAGAGGTCGTCGCCGGTCGTTCGCTCGGTAGTGACATTGTACGGGCCGGTCGCGCGGACGCTCGTGTTCGTGTACCCGTTCTCGGGGCCGAACTCGTCGTACCCCGTCGTCGAGTACGGGAGCGTGAACTCGAAGTTCCCGTCGTCGTCCGCGGTCGCGTACTGCGTGTACTCGAACGTCTGTCCGTTCGGCTTCTCGAGTTCGACCGTCGCCTCGACCTCCTGACCGGGGGCCGCGCCCGATCCCTCGACGGTCGCGCCCGGCACCCGCTCGAACGTCTTGACGAAGTCGTCGCTGAACGCGCCGAACAGCGACTGACCGAACGTCGCCCGGAGGTCGACGCCGAACCGCTGGGCGAGTATCTGCGCCTGCTGGGCGTACGGAGACCGACCCGGCGCCTGCGTGGCGTGGACCAACCGGTAGTGTTCGAGTGCGTCGATGCGGTCCGTCGGGACGCCCATCACGCCGCCGATCTGCGCCGAGCCGTCTTCCTCGACGTATGACCGCGCGGCAGAGAGGTTGTCGAACCGCTGGACCGGCTGTCCTTCGCTCGGCAGGACCTTGATATCGACCTGCTCGCCGGACTGGGTCTGTGCCGTCTGCGGCTCCCAGTCGAGGACGACCGGGTCCGGCTCGACCGCGCTCCCGTAGTGCTGGTAGAGCCGGATCATCTGGCTCTCGTGGTAGCGCTGGGTGCGCGTCTGGAGGGCCGGCCGGAGTCCTCCCTGCTGCCCGTTCTGCCCTTGGACCCGCTCGTAGAGTAGCTCGTTGAAGTCGTTGACCGTCTCGTTCCCCGAGTAGAAGGTGACCGGCGCGTTGAACTTGGAGTTCGGCGACGCCATCTGCCAGTCGACCATCACGTAGCGGGTGTCGTTGCCCTCGGTGCTCTGGCTCGCGAGCACCTCCGCGGCCTCCTCCTCACTCGGTGCGAGCAGGTAGTCGGCCGCCTCGCCCGCGTTCTGCTGGAACGGGTTGGCGTTCGGGATCCGCTCGGCCCGCGTGGTGATCCAGTGGCCGTAGTCCCACCACGACTGGACGCCGTACGCGCCCTCGGGGTACTCGAAGTCGCCGTCGGCCGGCCGCTCGTAGGTGCCGTACAGCTCCATGGGGTTGTCGGCGCCCTCGAGCTCGCCCGGCTGGGGCGTTTCGTCGTTCATCCACTGGAGGCTCTCGTCCCACTGGACGACGCTGCCGGGACTGCTCGAGTTGCCCTCCACCCAGACCGGGGCGGCGCCGGCGGCCGGGAAGAGGAGCGGGAGGAGGAGGACAGCGAACACCGCGACCGCCGTCAGCACCTGCCATCCCTCGATGTCGCGGAGGGCGTCGAAGGAGGTGAGTTCGAGCGCGTCGAGCGCGACCTGGATGAAGTACGCCGTGCCGACCGCAACGACGACGGCGAAGTAGTAGTTGAAGCGGACTTGGGTGAACGCGGCGCTGCCGATGAACGCCGCCCACACGACGAAGTACAGCTCCTCGGCGTCGTACTCGACGAGCAGCGTCGCACCGACGAGGAAGGCGGCGGCGATGAGGAGACCGATCACCTGCCAGTCGACGCCGACGACGCCGCCGATCGCGCTGTACGCCTGCGGGACGGCGTAGACGGAGCCGATAACCGCGAGCGCGGCCGGGATGTATAGCGTGTGGTTCGTGTCGTCAGAGCGGTACAACGGCCGCGCGACGATGTAGAGGACTGCGGCAAGGGCGAGGAAGAAGGCGAGGCCGTACTGCGAGAGGACGAAGTTCGAGAAGGAGGCACCTTGGAGGGGCGGTTGGGCCTCGCCGATCGTGCGAGCTCCGGCGCTCGCGGAGAAGGCGACGGTGTTGAGGAGGTTACCTACTATCGTCGACCACAGCGACGGGAGGGCAAGCCAGACGAATCCCGCAGATGCGAGGATGAGCCCGCCGACCGCAGCGGGGTAGGTATTGGTCCCGAGGTCGCGCGCCTCCCACTGACGGGCGAGCCACGCGAGGAAGACGGCGCCGAGCGCGACGGCGAGCGGCGTGACGATCTGTAGGAACGAGTACTCGCTCACCGCGAACCGGAAGGTATCGAGCGGGATGACCTGCATCAGGCCAGCGACCGACAGTGCGACCGCGCCGGCGAACGCGACCGGCTCGGGACTTTTGCCGTGGTACGTGTCGCTTGTGAGTTTGACCGCGAGGAAGATCCCAGTGAAGCCGACCATCAGGATACCCGGCTGCCACGTCCACATGTAGAGGCCGAGCGCGACTCCGGCCGCGGCGGCGTAGGTGATCGGTTTACGGAGCGCGTCCCAGTCTTGGTCGACCACGAGCTCCCACACCGGCTTCTCGCGTTCGGCGACGCCGAGCGCGACGAGGAACGCGAGAATAGCGGTGCTCTGGAAGAGGACCTCAGCCGCGCTGTGGTCCGGGAACCCGACGAGGCTGTACCGGAGGAACGTCCCGGAGAACAGCGCCAGCGTCGCGGCGCCGACGAGTGCGGGCACGCGGTCAACGAAACGACGCGCGATGAAGTACGTCGGCACCGCGACGAGCGCGCCGGCGATTGGGGCCATGACGAGCATGACCTCCTCGGTACTGCCCATGATCGGTCGGGCGACCCAGATGCCGACCGCCATGATGTGATCCCAGAGAGTACCGAACTGGCCGGCGTTCGTTCCGAGCGGGAAGCCGGTCCAGACGTCGAACGGGAGCGTATTCGGCCAGTTTTCGAGGAGGTAACTCGTTGTGCGGAGGTGGTACCACGGGTCGTTCCCCCGGAAGTACACCTCGCCGTTCTGTACGAAATTCCCGTACGAGCGCAGTCGCGTCCACAACATGAATGCGACCACGCCGAGGAGGGCGGGAACGTGATACCACCGCGCGAGGAGATCGGACGGGGACGAGTCCGATTCGTCCGGCGGATCGTTCGAATCGCTCATTATCGCAAGGGACTGTCAAAACGCGCATAAGGCTTGTCATCTCCACACGAGAAGCCGTGCGCGTGAGTGTAGAAATTTCATAGTCACGCCGAACGATATTATATTTCACACACAGTAGTACGTATCAATCACACCTACTCAGAATGTATTATTCAATTAGTATTACTGGTGGCAAAATTAGAAAACAGAGTTATTTTGCTAACTGTTCCCGAACTGGCTTAAATACAGCTAAATGATAGCAAGATAGATAACGAAATGCAAGTCGCGTTTGTCACGCCGTATTATAACGGCGCTTGTGATGGGCGGTACGGGCGATTTCACGACTGGATTCACGCTGTCCGTGATACCGACAATCCACCGTTCGATGCCGATGTCTACGCGTTTACAGCAAGCAACATTGATGAGATGCTCATTTCAACACCATATGGCTACTTGGGGGAGGCGACAGAACTCTGGGGGACAAAATGGAACAAGGCAGAATTTCTATTAAACGCTCGGCGTATCCGCGAGGCACTCTCCGTAGGCAACTACGACATAGTTCACGTTCTGCCGATGGACACTATCGTGCTTCCGACAGTCTTGTCGATTATACCCGATGTTCCTATTATAATTGGACCAGACATCGGCGGATGGTCTCCCGTTCGACGCGGATCGTTTGAGCGGGAAAAGCCGGCAGCATGGGCAAAAAATCGTTTTCGGTATATCCTCAAGAACGGGCTTGCGCGCACTGTGAGGTATGACCGCGCCCTCGCATTCAGCGAGTACCACCGTGATATTCTCGAAAGCTTTGGTATCCCAACGGAACGCACGGACATACTGCGTCCCGGTGTTGCCGAGCGTTTCAACCCACGAATAGAACACAACTCAGGAAGCCCACCTCAACTCCTCTACGTCGGGGACTTCTCCGCGCACAAGGGCTACTTTCAGTTCCTCGATGCGCTTTCGCAAGTTGATCGGCCGTTTGACGCTCGCCTTATCGGTGCGGGTGATCCCGATTTTGAGCACATTCGTGATCTCGGTATTTCTGAGTCAGTCACTGTCGAGGGATTCGTCCCCCGCGCTGATCTGCCTACACACTATCGTGCCGCAGATCTCTTTATCCTGCCTTCGATCGACGAGATGGGGCCGAACACACAGATTGAGGCACTCGCCTGCGGGACGCCGGTCGTTGCCACCGACCGGCCCGGGATAAATGAATACGTGTCTGACGACGCCGCGGTATTCTTTTCTCCCCGCGATGCGAATACACTTGCTGAGGCTATAGAGCGTGCGCTCGACGACCTAGATAGATTAAAAAGAGGAGCACGAGAAATATCGACATCTTTCCGCGCAATCGACACAGCGGAAGCCCTTGCGGACACCTACCGTAATGTTCTAATACGCTCTTCTGTAGGAGATTGTTGATACTGGCGAGCTGTCGCTGTCGTGTCGAAGAGGACAAGGACACCGCGTCAGCGGTGTCCGACACGGATGATTCCGCTAGATGTGTTTGGGTCGGAATCGGTCG
>NZ_NEWJ01000043.1:16444-24095 GCF_002135045.1 Halorubrum sp. SD683 | reverse complement strand
TCGACGATGGCGTCGAGCGGCTCGGGCCGAAATTCTATTACCCCAAGTTCCGCAAGTTCCGCTAGCCTCTGGCCGAAGGCAGGACGGTCTTCACACATACCCGTCTTTGCCAGGCCAGAGGCACTAATACTCCTGGTTCCGCCAGTCTACTGAAGAGCGTGTTCATCAGACGTTGGGCGAAGAACTTCGTGTGGGACAGGCAGGAGTACAAACACGTAGACGAACGCAAATTGTCGCGCATGGAGTGTGGAATCGTTCGCTATTGGGGCAAACTGGATTATTCCTTGTCGGGTTGTTTTATATTCTCGATGCCCTCCCAGAATTAGCTGTGGTCGGAAGCCTGTTTGACGACCCAACAAGTTATTTTACCAACCTGATCACGAACAATTTTGATCTACTCTATCAATCAGATGGTCTAATTGATGCGCTCCGAAACTTGATACAGAAAGAGATCTGACCCATCTCTGCTGACTGATTCCTTTTTACTCCCAAGGTAGTATGAAACAGCTGGTATATAACGAGTGTGTACTGATCACTAAGAAGCGAGCTGCTGACTTCCTATGGGCCGTATAACAGCGCGTTGTAAGGTTACAAGCTCCGTGATAATTTTATTTCTCCGGAATTATCATCAATTATGGAAATAGATATTCAGCGTCACGTTCGGGATGAGAATGATCCGAAACTACCCTCAGAGGCTATGGAAAAAGAGTTTGAACTCTGGGAGGAGGAGTATACCGTAGAAAATCTTAGTGACTTGACCGTATCACAGATCAAGTCAAGAAAATCCCGATTTGAGAACCGGGCACATCGCTTAGTAGCAGAGCATAACCCCGGAAAGGCAATTCAAAATGATCCAGCATTAGCAGCTTCTATGGGAAAACCTGCGTACACAAAGGAAGAGTGGGAGCAATCTCGGGAGATGATTGGGAGAAAGAAAGAGGAGATCTCGCTCCGGTTTGACCAAGCAATAGGACAGGTCAAAAAAGAGAGAGAAGATTCAAAAATGAAGCAATTAGTCGGACTGCTGGATTCTGTGACTCCAAACTCAGTAAGTATCAGTCTATCCTGAATGTAGTTCTCGCTATTTATTCAGTCATTTCACCAAGTCCTGTGTATTCAGTCCTGAAAAACCAGAAAGAAATCACAAATATCAGTTTCAATATAAATCCTTTGAGCTGGCATAATGTTTCAAACAGTCTTCTCCAAGTGAACCATCTTGAATATTGTAGTTAGGTCTGATTTTTCTCTTAAATTTCCATGGGTATTAGAATTGGAAAGTTGCGCAGGCACTTGGGAGAGCGCCTAATGCGCCGGCCGGGATTTGAACCCGGGCCATGAGCTTGGAAGGCTCAGGTCCTACCACTAGACCACCGGCGCTCGCGTCGGTCGATGACGCATCTACACGTAGGCGGAACGACTTTCATAAGCGTTCCGTGTTCTGACGGGGCTCGAACGCGATTCCCGGCGCCGATCCGGGTATGTATACTTAAAGAGCCACGATACTGCGGACGTGTCCCAGCGCTCTAGAACGCTTTTCAGCCGCTTAGAACCCTGTACGGTACATATGTGTGTACCAACCCAACGTACATCCGTGAGGTGACACCGATGTCATACCAATCGAGCAATCCGCTGGTCGGCGAGGTCGAGTTCGCCCTGGAGGGACCGTGGGCGACGTACTGGATCGCGTTCCTGCGCGTCGTGACCGGGTGGTGGTTCTTCCACGCCGGGGTCACCAAGATCATCGAGAACGGGTTCGCGTTCACCTACGGGCCGTCGTACATGAAGGGCATGACCGGCACCGCGCTGGGCGGCATCCCCGTCTGGATGGGGAACAACCTCGCGTGGCTCATCGAACCCGGCGTGCCGCTGTTCGAGACGCTCATCGGTCTCGCGCTGATCGCGGGGGCGTTCACCCGCTTGGCCGCGTTCGGCGGGGTCATCTTCATGGTCCTGTTCTGGATCGGGAACGCCGGCTTCGGTCACGGCGTCGTCAACAGCGACCTGATGGGCCTGTTCCTGTTCATGACCGTGATCGTGCTCGCGGCCGGTCGGTACTACGGGCTCGACGCGCTCCTCGAACAGACGGCGCTCGTCAAGCAGAACCCCAAGCTGCGGTACCTGCTCGGTTAAGAGGTGATTCACTATGACAGACACCATTGACAAGGCGGCACGGGCGTTGAGCGCGGGACTGATGCTGTTCGGCATCGTGGTCCTCGGACTAGTCGAGACGTTCACCGGCAAACCGTTCGCCCCGGCCCCGATAACGAACGAGGCGGGCGAGGTGACCGCGATGCCGCTGATCAGCCCGGAGATCCGGACCGGCTTCGTGCTGGCCGGCCTCGTGGTGCTCGGGCTGTACGCGGCCTACCGGTTCGTGGCGCCGCTCCCCGAGGACCGGGGCGTCAGCCACGAGACGATGGCTGACTGAGAAGCGAGGCACCCGGCCGCGACGTCACCGGCAGTGCTCGTCGCCGCGGGCGACGACGACCACTTTCCTTCGTTCTAACGTTCGCTGAGAGCCGTCTCCGGCTACGCCGAGTCGTCGACGTGCGGCTCGCCTGGCTCTCCAGTTCCGTGAGCGGTGCCGCCGTCGGTGCTGGCGGGGGCGGCGTCGGACGGCTCCTCGTCCGCGCCGAACGTGAACGCCGTCTCGCCCGTCTCGCCCGATCTGCCGGCGGCGGGTTCGCCGACCGAATCGCCGTTCGCGCCCCCGACAACGTCGTCCCCGGCCTCGGCGTCGACCTCGAAGCCCTCTGTCATCTCCCGCAGGTCGCTGGCGCGCTCGTGGAGGTCGTGCGCCTGTTCGGACACCTCGCCGAGCGTGGCGGCCTGCTCCTCGGCGGCAGAGGCGACGGTGGTCGCCTCGGCGGTGGTCTGTTCGCTCACGCCCGCAAGGTCGTCGACCGCGCCGGTCACCTCGTTGACCGACTGCGCCTGCGCGTCCATCGCGCCGGAGATCTCCTGAACGCCGTCGTCGGCCTCGCTCACGCGGTCGGCGACCTCGGCGAGCGCGTCCTCCGCGTCCTCCACGACGTCGACCCCGTCGTCGACGCCCTCGCGGATCGCGGCCATCTCGTCGACGCTCTCGTCGGTACGCTCGCGGAGGCTCTCGATCAGCGACTCCACCTCCGCGGCGGACGCCTGGGTCTCCTCGGCGAGCGACTTGACCTCCTCGGCCACGACCGCGAAGCCGGAGCCGGCCTCGCCCGCGCGGGCGGCCTCGATCGAGGCGTTGAGCGCGAGCAGGTTCGTCTGGTCGGCGATCTCCGAGATTGTCTCGACGATCGCGTCGACCTCCGCCATCTCGGCCTCGAGCCGCTCGACCGTCTCCGCGGCGGACTCCGAGCGGGACTCGATCGCGTGGAGCTCGTCGACAGCGTCGGCGGCCGCCTCGCGCCCCTCCTCGGTGAGCGCGTCGGCCTGCCGGGAGGTGGTCGCGACCTCGTCCGCGGAGGCGGCGACCTCCTCGACGGTCGCCGACATGTCCTCCATCTCGCCGGCGACCTCGGCCAGCTGACGGCTCTGCCGCTCCGCCCCGGCCGATATCTCGTCGACCGCGTCGCTCGTCTCCCGGCCGGCGGCCGCGGCCTCGTCGGTGCCGTCGGTGACCGCGTCGCTCCGGTCGGCCACTTCGACCGCGAACGCGTCGACCTCCGCGATCGCGGCCTCCAGCTCGTCCATCGCGTCGTTGAACTCCGCGGCGATCGCGCGGAGCGCCTCGGGGTCGTCCGGCTCTGCGTCGAGCCGAGCCGTGAGGTCGCCGTCGGCGCAGGAGGCCAATGTCTCGCCGAAGTCGCCCGCCCGCGACTCCAGGCGGTCGGCGAACGCCTCGCTCTCCGCCTTCGCCGCCTCGGCGCGCTCGCGCTGCGTCTCCGCCGACTCGATCTGCTCGCGCAGGGAGTCCCGCATGGTCGCGAACGCCCCGGCGAGGTCGCCGAACTCGTCGCGCCGCGCCGTGTCGAAGTCGACGTCGAGGTCGCCGTCGGCCAGCGCCGACGCCCGGGCCCGGAGCTGGTTCAGCTCGACGACGGTCCCCCGGCCGAGCGTCACGCCGATGAGCCCGAGCCCGACGACCGCGACGCCGACGATGAGGAGCAGGTTCCGCCCGATCATCCCCGAGAGCGCGTACGCCTCTGAGAGGGGGACGTGGACCGCGACGTACCAGGCCTCGGTGGGGACCGGGGCGTAGGCGACGAAGTACCGCTCGCCGTCGGCGAGTTCGAGCGTCGCCGACGGGACGGACCCGATCGGGTTCTGTCGGTCGAAGAGCTGCGACCGGACCGGTTCGTCGTACCGCTCGCCCGCGACGCCGTCGCGATCGCTCGCGCCGATCTCGCCGTCGGTCTCGACGATCGACGTGAACGCGCCGTCCGTCGGTTGCCGGAAGTCGCCGACGAGCGACCCGAGCGAGACCTCCATGACCACGTATTTTCGTTTCGGCGTCCCGGCCACGTAGGCGACCCGGCGCTCGCCGTCGACCTCGTACGTCGCCGTCGTGGTGACGGTGTCGCCGAGCAGGAGCCCGTCGTCGAACCACTGCTGGCTCGTGAGCGTCTCCGCTCGGTCACCGTTCCCGCCCGCCTCGTTGGTCGACGCGAGTACCGCGCCGTCCTCGGGGTCGATGTAGTGGAACGCAAGCACGCCGTCGCTCGCCCGAGACAGATGCGAGGAGAGATACGCCGCGACGGCGGCCGAGTCCTCGCTGTAGATGTCGTTGTCAGCGGCCTCCGCGACGGTCCCGCGCCGGTCGGCGGTCCAGCTGCCGGCTTCGGTGGCGCTCAGCTCCGCGACGGCCGTGTAGTCGCTCTGGGCGCTCGATTCGAGCTGCTCGGTCGTCTCCGCGTACGTGACAGCCCCGACGGCGCCGATCGCGAGGACGACGACGACGAGGGCGACGAGGAACTTCGCGAGGTAACTCCGGGCCACCGCGTCGGGCGCGACCCGACGCAGGATCCGTTCGAGGAAGGTGTCGGCCATTACCAGCAGGCGGTCGGCAGGGACCCTTTAATCCACCCCCGTCGATATTGTCTGTGATAATCAGGGGCGTTCCGGCTCGACTTCCGCGTAACAGTTCCCGCTGGATAGCTCCGTTCGACGCGTTTCGAGAGCGCTCTCGCCGAGATCCGTCTCGAACTCCGCGGGCGAGTAGATGTGATAGTACCGGGGCACCGTCTCGCCGCCCGGCAGCGTCCAGTCGACGGTCGTGTCGAACCCCTCGTCGCGGTCGAACCGCTCGTGGGCCGTGCTCCACGCGCTGACGAGCGCGACGCCGCCGGGCGCGAGGACGCGCGCCAGCTCGTTCAGGCTCTCGACGCGGGCGCTCCGCGGCGAGAGGTGGTGGAGCGTGGCGACGTAGACGGCGAGGTCGACCGCGCCGTCGCGGACCGGGAGCGCCGTCGCGTCGCCGTGGACGAACGCGGTCGCGTCGGCGAACCCCCGGTCGCGGGCGCGGGCCGTCGCCTCGGCGAGCAGCCCGCGGCTGAGGTCGAGGCCGACCGCGGTCTCGGTGCGCGCCGCGAGCGCCTCCGTGTGGCGGCCGTTGCCGCAGCCGACGTCGAGCGCGAGCCCCCCCGACCGACCCTCTAAGAACGACTCCACCTCGGGCCACGCGTACTGCCGCGTCTTCGAGAAGTGGGTCGCGATGCGGTCGTACGTCGACTGCGGATCGCCGGTCGGCTGCGGGTCCATACCGGCTTCTCGGCCGCGACGGGGATATGTCGACCGGACGCCTCACACCGCCCCGATCGCGGCGAACGCGACGAGCGTGAGCGCGAGCAACACCACGACGTGTTTCACGCCGTCGCGGACCGACCCCTCTCCGAGCTGTCCGGCGACGAGCCCGGAGCAGACCGCCTGGATCGACGCGGCGTGGAAGAACAGCTGCTCGTAGACCGCCACGTCGATGTCGCCGATCCCGTCCGTGATCCCGCCGGGTCCGCCGGAGACCCCGCTCCCGGTGTCGGGGAGTCCGCCGGCCGTCCCCGGGACGCCCGCCGCCTCGATGGCCGGGATGAACGACACCGACAGCGCCGCGATGATCCCGAGGAAGACGAGGAAGGAGATGTAGATGACGATGAGATACGTTAACATCACTTGTCGGCGTTCGCGCCGGAGCGCCCACGTCGCGCGCGATTCGTCGGCCGCGATCCGGAGGACGGGACCCACGTCCCCGCTCGCCTGAATCGCGTTGGTGACGAGCGCGACCGCCCGGGAGGTCATCGGCGACCGGACCCGTCGCTCCAGCCGGCGTAGCGCCGTGGAGACGTCCGCCCCCCAGTCGATGTCTCGGCGCGTCCGGCGGAGGTCCTCCGTCAGGGCTTCCAGGTTCGAGTCGGCGACGCGGCGGACGCTGCCGACCACGTCGGTGCCCGCCTCGTTGACGCTGGCGAGCCGGTCGAGGAAGTCCGGCACCGCGGACTCGACGCGGCGGACGCGGCGCTTGCCGAACTCGTAGGCGACCGCGTACGCCGCGAGGACGAGGGCGGTCGCGACGACGAGCGGGCCGTCGACCTGGTCGATCATCTCCATGGGCGTCCCGAGCGTGACCGGGAACGCGAAGACGAGCAGCCCGACGACCGCGGCCGGGACGACGGCGAGGAGCACCGTTCGCGGCGAGGCGAGCACCGTCTCGACCGGCGACGCGACCAGCCGCCGCACGCTCCGGAGGCGGTCGTACACGCGGAGCCGCTCCCGGCTCGCCGCCCAGCGGTCCGCTCCGGTACCGCCCGCGCCGGCGCCGTCCGCCCCGGAACCGCCCGCGCCGCTCTCGGCGGCCGCTCCCCCGTCGAACCGCGGCGAGTCGCCCCGGTCGCCGGGCTCGTCCGTGGCGTGGCGCACGCCCGTGACCGAGGGGGTGTCCGGGTCCGCGAGCGACGACTCCGCGACGGTCTCGGTGCCGCCGACGCCCTGCGTCACGCTGTCGACGTAGACGACGAAGCCGAAGGTGGCGAGCGGCACGCCGAGGTAGACGACGACGCGGAGGAGCGGGAGGGTGTCCTGTAAGACGAGCCCGATGACGACGAGGATGGTGATGAAAAACAGCGGGCCCGCGACCAGCGCCGTCACGTACGCCTCGGCGAACGTCGAGAGCAGTTCGAGGTACTGCTCCTGTTTCGCCTCCGCCTCCGCCTGATAGCGCTCGTACTGGTCGTTGAGGAACTCCGACACCGACTGCCCGGTGCCGAGGACGGACGCGAGGTTCTCCGAGAAGTCGGCCAGGTCGTCGCTCGGCGTCCGCCGGGAGATGCGCTGGAGCGCGGTGAGCGCGTCGGTTCCGAAGGCGTTCATGTCGCGGACCGCGACCGACAGCTCGGCGGCGGCCTCGCCGTACACCTCCTCGTTCTCCGCGAGCGTGTCCATCACCCGGGGAAACGCCATCCCGGAGCGCGAGAGCGCGTACATGAACGCGACCATCCGCGGCAGCGTGGCGTCGATCTCCGCCGCCCGCGCGGCGGCGCGCTGGTCGAGCAACTGCCACCGAGCGAGGTAGGCGCCGAGCGCGAGGCCGGAGCCGACCGTCGCGGAGACGACCGCGAGCAGGACGAACAGCCGACCGAGCCCGAGGTCGGCGAGCCGCGCGACGACCGCGACGAACTCGACCGACGCCGGGAGCGCCGCGCGGATCGCGGCCTCCACGACCGCGAGCGCGGCC
>NZ_NEWJ01000043.1:3441-16434 GCF_002135045.1 Halorubrum sp. SD683 | reverse complement strand
GCGCCGCGCGGACGCAGGACGGCAGGTCGTGGGTGGCGGCAGGAGCCGCGGCGCGCGCGTACACGGCGCTGACGATGCCGGCGTCCCCGAGGGCCGCAGCGGACAGCGGGGTCGGCGGGGCGGACACGCGGTGCGTCGTGCCGGCGACGTGGGCCGCGCGCATCCGGTCGCGCTGAGCCTGCCGCCGCGCCTCGTTCTCGCCGACGTAGTCGCCGAACGCCGACAGGGCGACGCGGGTGACGAACAGGTCGGCCCGGTCGTCGACGAGCGGCAGCGCGAGCGCGAGACAGACCGCGACCGCGGCGACGAGGGGGAGGTACTCGATCATCGGTCCGTGGCGTCGGATCCCGCGTCTCCGGCGCGTGCGCCGTCGCCGTCGGAGGCGTCGGGGCCGCGGTCGGTGCCGCCGCCCGGCGAGGCGTCTTCGGCCGCGAACTCGTCGGGGTCGACGCCGTCGGCCGCGGCGGCGCGCTCGTCGAGCTTCTCCATCACGCGGTCGGCGTCGGCGTAGTACTCGTTGACGAGGGCGGTGAACGTGCGGTAGTCGTCGATGCCGAGCGCGGAGAGGAGTTCGAGGAATCGCTCGCGGCGCCGGACCTCGCGGAGCAGCTCCGACCGGGACCAGCCGCGCTCGTCGGCGATCTCCTCCAGCAGCGACGAGTCGTTGCGCCGGAACGTGTCGGAGTCCCGCCGCCACTCGAACGCCGAGGAGTAGTCGAGCTCCCCGGTGCGCTGGTCGATACCGCCGATCTCGCCGATCGTCTTCGCGCGGCGGACGCGCTCGTCGTCGGCGCGGGTGAGCGTCTGGACCGACAGCATGTCGAGCGACTGAACCATCGCGCGCGGCACGTTGATCGGCTCGTTCTCCAGCCGGTTGATCACGGTCTCGATCGAGTCGGCGTGCATCGTCGAGAACGTGGTGTGACCGGTGTTCATCGCTTGGAAGAGCGTGATCGCCTCCTCGCCGCGCACCTCGCCGACGACGATGTACTCGGGGCGGTGGCGCAGCGCCGACCGCAAGAGGTCGTACATGTCGATGTCGGTCCCCTCGTACCGGCGCTCGCGGGTGACCGCCGAGAGCCAGTTGTCGTGGTACAGCGAGAGCTCGCGGGTGTCCTCGATAGTGAGCA
Organism: Halorubrum sp. SD683; assembly: GCF_002135045.1. NCBI lineage: Archaea > Methanobacteriati > Methanobacteriota > Halobacteria > Halobacteriales > Haloferacaceae > Halorubrum > Halorubrum sp. SD683. The sequence goes on along the minus strand of NZ_NEWJ01000043.1, from coordinate 15,304 downwards.
CCTTCGCCCGCGGCGGGACGAACATCGACACCGCGTTCATCGAGGTGGTCTTCCCGGACGCGGTGCCGCCCGCGAAGATGAGGCTCTTGTTGTGCTCGATACAGAGCCAGAAGTACGCCATCTGCTCGACGGAGAACGTGCCGTACTCCACGAGGTCGACGGGGGTGAACGGGTCCTCGGCGTACTGGCGGATCGTGAACGCCGAGCCGCGCGGGGTCACCTCCTCGCCGAGCGCCAGCTCCGCGCGTGAGCCGTCGGGGAGCGTCGTCTCGACGATGGGGTCGCCGACCGAGACGTGGCGGCCGGACTGCTGCGCGAGCCGGATCACGTAGCTGTCGAGCGCCTCCTGCCCGAAGGAGACGTTCGTCTCGATGTCGGTGTACTCGTCGTGGTAGACGAAGATCGGGAGGTCGTAGCCGTCACAGGAGACGTCCTCGATGTGGCGGTCGTTCAGCAGGGGGTCGACCTTCCCGAAGCCGCGGAAGTCGCGGTAGAGGTAGTACACCAGCGCGTGGAACGTGTCCATCTCGGCCTCGACGCCGTACCCCTCCAGGAGCGTCTCGAGTTCGGTCCTGAGCGTCTCCTCGTCGGTCTTGCCGCTCCCCTCGCGGTAGAGGAGCGGGTCGCGGATGTCATCGACGACGCGGTCGAGGAGCTCGCGCTCGAACGCGTCGAGCTCGGGCTCGACCGCGTAGTAGCGGTGTTCGCTCTCGGCGTCGTCGTAGGTGATCACGACGTACGCGTACGGCGCGTTCACCCAGTACCGGTCGACTTCGGTCTCGTCTTCCGGAACGACGAACGACGCGAGCGGGCCGTCCTCGCCCGGGCGGAACGGCCGGACGTCGAGCGTCGACCCCTGAAGCAGCTCCCACGTCCGGGAGAGCCGCCGCTGGAGGGCCTCGATCCGGTCGCCGAGGTCGCTCTCGCCGGCCTCGCTCGCCATGGATACGGTGCCCTAGAGGCGGGGGGAAGTTAAACTACCCCCGACGATTATCAGGACCGACATCGAGGTCCGCCGCCGCGGTCCCGACCGAGTGCCGATCCGGTCCCGGCGCGGCGCGGACGCCCGAGTATCGTCGGTTCCGCGCCGCCGCTCCGCCCGTTACGTTGATACGGCCGGACCGCAAAGCATCCGATAGGAAATGCGGCGTGACTACTTCGAGTTGACCGTCGAGGGCGTCGGAAACGACGCCGGCTCCCAGTCGCCCCCGCTGGTGCGGATCGACTTCCACGGTCCGGAGGATCTCCTCCGCGAGCGACTCTCGGGGGGCGAAAGCGAGGACATCATCGTCGAGACGGACGACGACCTGCTCGCGGCCGACCAGATCGACGTCGCCTTCCGGCTCCGCGAGCCGCTGGACGAGGCGGACGAGCCGGAGGGCGTCGTCGGCGTCACCAACCGATACACGGGCGACTTCATCCTCGAACTCAACGAGACGGCGACGGACGTACTCCCGTTCATCCACGCCGCGCGCGACGCGACCGACGACGGCGACGCGCGGTACCGCGTCGAGATCGACGTCGACGGCGAGCGCCTCGTCGCCTACGACAAGGACACCTTCCTCGTGTACGACCAGGAGGGGAACCTGCTCCGCAGCGAGAGCCTGATTCCCTCCGGCGTCGAGCTGTAGACCGGTTTTTCGGACTCAGAGGCTGACGCTGTCGGGAACGAACCGGACCGCGTCGCCCGGTCGGAGGTCGAACGCGCCGTCGCCCCGGCCGTCGTTCACGTCACACTCCGCGTAGCCGTGGCTCCCGACCGTGACGAGGCGCTCGCCGGGGTCGACGGCGCCGAACGTCTCCGCGACCGGCGTGAGGTCGCCGTTCACGCGGACCCAGTCCCGGCCGCGGACAAGCTCGCCGGGGACGTTGGTGATCACGTTGCCGAACCGGTCGATCGCGAGCACTTCGCCGTCAACGGCGACCACGTCGCCGGTGTCGGCCTCGTCGTCGGTACCGTCCTCGCTGTCGGTGCCGTCCTCGGCGTCGGTGTCCTTCTCGGCCTCGCCCGCGTCGCGTTCGACCGACGGCTCGGGAAAGCGGACGTCCACGGGGTCGTTCGCGGGCGCGAGGTCGTCGATCCCCGCGAGCGCTTCGGCGACCGCGTCGACCGCGGGCTCCCCGTCCGACGCCGTCAGTTCGTCGTCGAGCGCCGTCCGGACGCGGGCCGCGGTCGGCGCGAACACGTCGCGGCCGTGGAACGTCTCGCTCGCGGGGTCGTTGACCGCGATGGACCAGACCTCGACATCCGACTCGTCGGCCGCCAGCGCGCGGGCCGGCGGCATCGCGAGCCCGTTGTCGGGCGCGACGATGACGTGCGCGCCGGCCCGGACGACGAGGGCGTCCCGGTCGGTGCCGACGCCGGGGTCGACGACGGCGCAGTGGACCGCCGGCGGGAACTCCGGGAGGACGAACCGGAGCCAGAACGCGGCGGCCCGGGGGTCCCCGCGCGGCAGATCGTGCGCAACATCGATCAGCTCGGCGTCAGTGTGCCGGCGAATTACTCCCTTCATCGCGGCGGGGTACGGCGACCCAAAGTCCGAGGTGAGCGTGATCATACCGGAACCCGCGTGCGGCGCGGGGTTAAATGGAACGGGCGTCGTCGTCGCCGGTCTCCGTATCTGTCCACGAGCAGGCGGCCGGAGCGTCGGAGTCGGCGCCGAGGCTTCGAAGCGATCGGCGGTCGGTCCGCGATCGGCGGTCCGAGGCGATCAGCCCTCTTTACACGGATCGCCGCGCTACAGGTCGGACGGCTCGCCGCCGTTCGAGTCCGTCTCCGCGATACGGCGGATGCGCTCGACGCCGTCGACTTCGCGGATCACGTCGACGACGGGGTCGGGGACGAGGTCGGCCCACTCCCGGCCGCGGATCATGCGCTCGCGGAGTTCGGTCCCCTCCAGCACGTCGCGGCGGAACATCGGCGACTGGCGCACCTCGACGCCCGCCTCCTCGAACAGGCGGACCACGAGCGGGTTGTTCGAGTAGGCCACGTCGAAGCGCGGGGTCATGCTCTGGACGTGGCTCACCCACACGGAGTTCCGGTCGAGGTCCTCGATCGGGACGACGTAGGTGGTGGCGTCGAGCTCCTCGACCGCCTTCGTCACCATCATCACGCGCTCGCCGGCGGTGAATGGGTTCCGCGTGGTGTGAGAGTCGCCGGCGGAGCCGATCCCCAAGACGAGCTCGTCGACCTCCGCCGCGATCTCTTCCACCATGTGCCGGTGGCCGTGGTGGAACGGCTGATACCGGCCGATGTAGAACCCCCGCATGAGTCTACGTACCGTCGGCGTCATTTATAAACCCCGTGGGAACGCTCGCGGGGCGTGATCGGTCGATATACGGCTTGAAAGCGGTGTTTACTGCCCCCGGGGCTACCCCTCCGGGGGGAGAAAGTATATCAGTAACCGACCCGTCCTTTTCGATAGCGACACCCGATTCTATGAGCAACGAGAAGGACACGAACGACCCGACGGCCGACGACCCCGACGAACCGCCCCACGGCGGCGTCGACGACTCGAGTCCGGCGGGGAACGGCGAGGACGCCACGCCCGGCGACCCCGAGCCCGACGACGGCCCGGCGAACGAGTCCGGCGTCGACGAGGACCCGGCCGCGGACTCCGACGACGACCCCTGGGACGACGGGGTCATCGTGGACGACGACGGGTTCGACGAGGGTCGGAACGGCGACGCCGCCGATCCGGCCGACGACGGCGGGATCGACGAGCTCGGCAGCACCGTCGAGGTCGAGGGCGCCGAGATCGAAGAGGACCCCGACGAGGACGACCTCCTCGGCGGGCTCAAGATAGACACGACGGCCGAACTGGAGATCCCGGACCGGCTCGTCGACCAGGTCATCGGGCAGGAACACGCCCGCGACGTGATCATCAAGGCGGCGAAGCAGCGGCGCCACGTGATGATGATCGGCTCCCCCGGGACGGGGAAGTCGATGCTCGCGAAGGCGATGTCCGAGCTCCTCCCCAAAGAGGAGCTTCAGGACGTGCTGGTGTACCACAACCCCGAGGACGGCAACAAGCCGAAGGTCCGGACGGTGCCGGCCGGTAAGGGCGACCAGATCGTCGAGGCGCACCGCGAGGAGGCGCGCAAGCGCAACCAGATGCGGTCGCTCCTGATGTGGATCATCATCGCCGTCGTGCTGGGCTACGCGCTCATCATCGTCGGCCAGATCCTCGTCGGCATCATCGCGGCCGGCGTGGTGTACCTCGTCTTCCGCTACCTCAACCGCGGTTCGGATGCGATGATCCCGAACCTGCTGGTGAACAACGGCGACACGAAGACCGCGCCGTTCCGCGACGCGACCGGCGCGCACGCCGGCGCGCTGCTCGGCGACGTGCGACACGACCCGTTCCAGTCCGGCGGGATGGAGACGCCCAGCCACGACCGCGTCGAGGCGGGCGCCATCCACAAGGCGAACAAGGGTGTGCTGTTCATCGACGAGATCAACACGCTCGACATCCGCAGCCAGCAGCACCTCATGACGGCGATCCAGGAGGGCGAGTTCTCGATCACGGGCCAGTCCGAGCGCTCCTCGGGCGCGATGGTCCAGACCGAGCCCGTCCCGACCGACTTCGTCATGATCGCGGCCGGGAACCTCGACGCGATGGAGAACATGCACCCGGCGCTGCGCTCCCGGATCAAGGGGTACGGTTACGAGGTGTACATGGAGGACACCATCGAGGACACCCCGGAGATGCGCCGGAAGTACGTCCGGTTCATCGCCCAGGAGGTCGCGAAGGACGGCCGCCTGCCCGAGTTCTCGGCAGAGGCCGTCGAGGAGATCATCCTCGAGGCCAAGCGCCGTTCCGGCCGCAAGGGCCACCTCACGCTGAAGATGCGGAACCTCGGCGGGATGGTCCGCGTCGCGGGCGACATCGCCCGGGGCGAGGACGCCGAGATGACCACCCGCGAACACGTCCTTCAGGCGAAGGGGCGCTCGCGCTCCATCGAGCAGCAGCTCGCCGACGACTACATCGAGCGCCGCAAGGACTACGAGCTCCAGGTCTCCGACGGCTACGTCGCCGGCCGCGTCAACGGCCTCGCGGTGATGGGCGAAGACTCCGGGATCATGCTCCCGGTGATGGCCGAGGTGACGCCGACCCAGGGCGGCGGGCAGGTGATCGCCACCGGCCAGCTCAAGGAGATGGCCGAGGAGTCGGTCCAGAACGTCTCGGCGATCATCAAGAAGTTCTCCGACGAGAACATCTCGGAGAAGGACATCCACATCCAGTTCATCCAGACGGGCCAGCAGGGGGTCGACGGCGACTCCGCGTCCATCACGGTCGCGACCGCCGTCATCTCCGCGCTGGAGAACGTCGGCGTGGACCAGAGCCTCGCGATGACCGGCTCGCTGTCGGTCCGCGGCGACGTGCTCCCCGTCGGCGGGGTCACCCACAAGATCGAGGCGGCCGCGAAGGCCGGCTGCGACCGAGTGATCATCCCCGCAGCCAACGAGCAGGACGTGATGATCGAAGACGAGTACGAGGAGATGATCGAGGTCATCCCGGTCTCGCACATCAGCGAGGTCCTCGACATCGCCCTCGAAGGCGAGGCCGAGAAGGATTCGCTCGTCTCCCGGCTGAAGTCGATCACGGGATCCGCGCTGAAGGACGGCAATGTCTCCGGCCCGTCCAACCCGAGCCCGCAGTAGGCGGCTCCGCGCCCCGCGGTCCGATCTCTTCTGTCCTCGCTTTCGTTCCGGCGAGCCGCCGCACCGCGGTCTTCGCCCGCGGTTCGAGTGCCGCCGGCCGAGTCCGGTCTCGGTCGCTTATCGAGCGAGGTTGTCTCCGCCGCCAGTATTTTGTAAAATATACACAATACTGATGCGCCAAAGCAAACGATTCACCGACGGGGACAAGACGTATTTCGCGGCGATAGATACGCTTCCAACCCGGCTATAGCCACAGGAGCGCGTTTCAGTCGATATCTTGGAGGGGACGCCGACCACTCCGAGTGAATCAGCGGGCGGAATTAATAAGTTGATATAGTACATACTACGCAATACAGATGTCAGGGATCGCGATCGTCGGCGGGGGACCGACCGGACTGAACGCCGCCATCTACACCGCTCGGGCGGACAGGCGAACGCTCGTGTTCGACGACGGGGGCGGGACCACCCGTGACGTGGACACGATGGAGAACGTCTACGGGTTCCCGGACGGGGTCACGGGCCCGGAGCTCGTCGATCTGGGGCGAAAGCACGCGCGGAAGTACGGCGCCGAGATTGTCGAGGAGGAGGTTGTTCGGATCGAGCCGGACGGCGACCGGTACCGCGTCGAGACGACCGTCGACGAGTACGTCGTCGACGGGGTTATCATCGCGACGGGCGCGGACTACGAACGGCCGGCCATCGCGGGCGTCGAGGCGTACGAGGGCCACGGCGTCTCCTACTGCGTCGAATGCGACGCGTACTTTTACCGCGACAGCCCCGTCGCTGTCGTCGGCGACGACAACTACGCCGCGACCGAGGCGCTGATGCTGCTCGACTACACCGACGACGTCCGGATCCTCACCAACGGGTCGGCGTTCGAGGCGGACGACGGCTTGCGGGACCGGGTCGCCGACGCGGGGATCCCGGTGGTCACCGACGACCTCGATCGACTCGCCGGCGAGGAGGTCCTCGAAGCCGTCGTCACCCGAGAGGGCGACGAGATCCCGGTCGACGGGCTGTTCGTCGCGCTGGGCACCGCCGGCGGCACCGACCTCGCGGAGATGCTCGGCGTCCCCGTCGAGGGAGACGACATCGTCACCGACGAGGCGCAGTCGACGCCGGTGGACCGGGTGTACGCCGCGGGCGACGTTACCGGCGGCCACCAACAGATCGCGACCTCCGTCGGAGAGGGAGCCCGAGCGGCCATCAACCTGCTCGAGGAGCTCCGCGGAGCGGACTACATCGATTACAAGAAGCTGGACTCGCAGCCGGCCTGACCGGTCCGACCGCTGACGCGCGCGAAGCGCGAAAGCGGCGGTCGGGTCCGGGCCCGCGGGTCCAGAGCGGTTTATATAAGACTCCATAATGTGCCGTGCCGCACAACACGCCCGTCGTTTTAGGTAGGCCTAAATGGTGGTCGCGCTGGCCGACATCCTGTCGGGCGAGTGGGTGGAACTGGTCGACGTGCCGGACGGCGAGCGCCGCGCTCGGTTACTGCGACTCGGCCTGCTGGACGGCCGCGTCGAGTGTCGCCGCCGGATCCGCAACGGTCCGGTCGTCGTCAGGCGTCGCGGGACGGAGGTGGCGCTCGGGCGGTCGCTGGCCCGGGAGATAACCGTCGAGCGAGCGGCCCCCGACGACGCACCGCGATGACGGCGAGCGGGGACGCGGACCGCGGGCCCACATCCGGCGACGCCGAGGCGTCCGCGGCGCTGGTCGGCGCGCCCAACGCGGGCAAGAGCGTGCTGTTCGGACGGCTCACGGCCGAGTACGCCGACGTCTCGAACTACCCCGGCACCACGGTCGAGACGACCGCGGCGACCCTCGGGTCGACCCGCCTGATCGACACGCCCGGGGTCCACGGGATATCGTCGTTCTCCGAGGAGGAGCGGGCCACGAGGGCGGTCGTCTTGGAGGCGGACGCGGTCGTGAACGTTGTCGACGCCACGCGGCTCGACCGTGACCTGTTCGTGACGCTACAGCTGTTGGACATGGGCGTGCCGACCGTCGTCGCGCTGAACATGATGGACGAGGTCGAGGCCGACGGCGTCGAGATCGACGTCGGCGCGCTGGAGGCGACCCTCGGCGTCCCCGTCGTCCCGACCGTCGCCGTCACCGGCGCCGGCGTCGACGAGTTGCGCGATCGGCTCCCGGAAGCGACCGCCCCCGAGTCGACGCCCGTCGACGCGTACTACGACGCGCTCCCCGACGGGATCGAGGCCGGGCGGGCGGAGAAGACACTCCTCGTCGAGGGCGACGAACCGACGGCTCGCCGCGTCGGTGCCGGCGGCCTCGCGGCCGACGGGGGCGACGCGCCGCTCGCCGGCCTCGGAGAGCGGGAGGCGGTGTATCGCGAGCGCCGGACGCGCGTCCGGTCGGTCGTCGAGGCGGTCGAACGGGGTCCCGCTCCCGGACGGAGTCGCGGGGGACGGCTCGGAGACCTGTTGCTGCGGCCGGTGACGGGGATCCCGATCGCGCTCGCGCTCCTCCTCGCGGTGTTCTACGTCATGGGGGTGCTCGTCGCGCAGCGCGTCGTCGGCTACGCGGAGACCGTGGTCTTCGGGCGATACTACACGCCGGCGGTCGAGGCGGCCGTCGCGGATCTGCTCCCGGCGCGCGGGTGGGCCGCGCCCGTCGAGTTCCTGCTCGTCAACGATAACCTAGGGCTGCTGACGGTCACCGTTCGGTACACCCTCGGGGTCCTGCTCCCGCTCGTGGTCGCGTTCTACCTCGTGATCGGGACGCTCGAAGACGCCGGCGTCCTGCCGCGACTCGCTGTGGTGACGGACAGAGGGCTCGACAGGGTCGGGCTCAACGGCCGCGCGGTCGTCCCGCTGATCGTCGGCGTGGGATGCGTAACGATGGCGGTCGTCTCCACCCGAATGCTCGGGTCGCGCCGGGAGCGGCTCATCACGACGGCGCTGCTGGGCCTCGCGATCCCCTGCTCGGCGCAGATCGGCGTCGTCGCGGGGTTGCTCGCGGAACTCGGGGTCGTCTGGTGGGGCGGCTACGTGGCGGTGCTACTCGGGGTCCTCGGGGCCGCCGGCGTCGTTCTCGACCGGACGCTCCCCGGCCGACAGGACGCGCTGATCGAGCAGCTCCCGCGGCTACGCCTCCCCCGCCCGACGAACGTCGCCCGGAAGACGGCGAACCGGACCGCCGCGTTCCTCGGGGAGGCGGCCCCGCTGTTCGGGGTCACCGCGGCGGCGGTGTCGACGCTCGAGTACCTCGGCGCGCTCGACGCGATAGTCGGCGCGCTCCGGCCGCTGACCGCGGCGCTGGGCTTACCCGCGTCGTTCGGCGAGGTGCTCGTGTTGGGACTGATCCGCCGCGACTTCGCCGCCGCGGGGATGACGGGCCTGACGCTGTCGGCGTCACAGACCTTCGTCGGACTGGTCGTCGTCACGCTGTTCGTCCCGTGTATCCTCACGATGGCGATGATCCTCAGGGAGCGCGACGCGCGGAGCGCGCTCCTCGTGTGGGTCGGCTCTTGGGTCACGGCGTTCGCCGTCGGCGGCGGCGTCGCGGCCGCCTTGGAGGTGATTGCGTGATCTGTCCCCGCTGCGAGTACGAGTTCGATCCGGCGAACGGGCTCTCGTGTCCGCGCTGCGGCGCGCCCGCGTCATGTTCGGGCGTCTCCTGCGCCGAGTGCGGCGCGTGTTCGTCGCCCTTCGAGCGACTCCGCCGACGGCTCGCGGAGCGACTCGCCGGCGAGCCCCGTCGCGACCGGGACTCCTCCGGGGACGACCCCGCGAGCGAGTCCTGACGAACGCCGGTGCGAGACGGCGCGGGTCGCGGTCGGGCGCTCTGAGAAGCCCCCGTCGCTCGCGCCGGACGCTCGGCCGGGCCGTCGCGGAGCGGGCGTCCGGGTCAGCCGACCGACTCCCAGTTCCGGTACAGCGCCACGCCGAACGCGAGGACGATCCCGCCGACCCCGACCTGCCGGCCGACCGTCCCGAAGTCGCCGTCGAGGCCGGCGACGACCGCTCTGACGGTCATCACCACCGTGACGAGCGCGACGAGCGCCAGCACGGCGTGCCGTGTTTCCATGCGTGAACGCAGTCGCCTCGCCACCCAAAACGATGGCTTGGCGCAGGACAACGTCGGGCCAGCGGGCGAGCCGCCGCGTCGCCGCCGAGAGGGCGGCGGCGGGCGCTCCGCGGCCGGTTGTCCTGTGCCAACTCCGGGGTTATGGACGAGGAATGCGCAGTGTTACGCGAGGAGACCGCCGCGTCGCGCGCCGGAGTGAACCTTCCAACCCGGACCCACCACGACATGATCGATCCAGTACTCGCAAGCCGATTCCAGTTCGCCCTGACGACGATCGTCCACATCATCTTCCCGGTGATGAGCATGGGACTGGCCCCGTTCCTGATATACTTCACCTGGAAGGACGTGCGGGGCGGCGACCCGGTGTACGAACAGCTGCGTCGCTTCTGGACGAAGATATTCGCCGTCTCGTTCGTCGTCGGGACGGTCACCGGGATCGTCTTAGAGTTCGAGTTCGGGACCAACTTCGCGGCGTTCTCGACGACCGCCGGCGAGCTGTTCGGCGGCCCGCTCGCCGTCGAGGGGATGATGGCGTTTATGCTGGAGGCGACGTTCCTCGGCGTCTTCGTGTTCGGTCGCGAGCGCGTCTCCGACCGGTTGTACCTGGTGTCCAGCCTCGCCGTCGGGGTCGGCACGTGGCTGTCCGCCGTCTGGATCCTCATCGCGAACTCGTGGATGCAGATGCCGCGCGGCTACGAGCTCGTGACCGAGAACGGGCAGGAGGTAGTCCACCTCGTCGACCCGCTCGCGGCGTACCTGACCCCCCGGTTCGGCTACATGTACGTCCACATGCAAAACGCCGCCGTCGAGTCGGTGGCGCTGTTCATGGCGGGTGTCTCCGCGTACTTCGTCTACCGACACCACGTCTGGGGACACCAGACGGAGAACATCGCCTTCTGGCAGAAGACGCTCAAGATCGCGCTGGTCGCGCTGCTGATCACGGCCCCGCTACAGGTGCTTCAGGGCGACCTGTACGCGCGGCACGTCTACGAGACGCAGCCGCAGAAGTTCGCCGCCATGGAGGCGGTCTGGGACACCGAGGCGTACGTCCCGGAGTACATCTTCGCGATCCCGACGGACCTGAGCCAGTTCACGGACCCCCGCGCGAAGGAGCTGTTCGGTCTCGGCATCCCGGGCGGGGCGTCGTGGCTCGCCAGCGGGGGCGACGCGACCGCGGAGATCCGCGGACTGAACACGTTCGAGACGGAGGCGCCGCCGGTCGCCGTCGTGTTCTGGTCGTTCCGCGCGATGGTCGGGATGGGCTTCTGGTTCATCCTGCTCGCGTTCTGGGGCGGCTACCGGTGGTACACGGGCGAGCTGTTCGAGGACGGGCTGCTCCACAAGGCGCTGATGGCGTCCAGCCTGCTCGGCATCGTCGCGGTCGAGCTCGGGTGGGTCGTCACCGAGGTCGGCCGTCAGCCCTGGGTGATCCAGGGCGTGTTGAAGACGAGCGAGGGGGTCTCTCCCGGTCTCACCGGGACGGAAGCGATGGTCACGCTCGCCGGGTTCGTCGGCGTCTACGCCGGCATCCTCGCGCTGTACACGTACGTCGTCGCGCGGGTGATCCGTGATGGGCCCCCGAGCGTGCGCGAGCTGCGGTCCACCGCCGAGCGCGACGCCGCGCCGGGGGAGGTGCCCGGCGATGACTAGCGCCGTCGACGCGCTCGCGGCGGGCCCGGTGCTCGGCCTGCCGCTCCCGGAGCTGTGGTTCGCGCTCGTGTTCGCGATCCTCGGAACGTTCCTGTTCCTCGACGGCTTCGACTTCGGCGCCGGCGCGATCTTCGCGACGCTTCGCGAAGACGAGGCGCGCGAGGCGGTGCTGTCGGCGATCGGGCCGTTCTGGGACGGGAACGAGGTGTGGCTCGTCGTCTTCGGCGGCGCGCTGTTCGCCGCCTTCCCGTCGGTGTACGCGGGGCTGTTCAGCAGACACTATCTGTTGATGTTCGGCATCCTCGGCGCCCTCATCCTCCGGGGACTGGCGCCGGAGATGTACGAACAGCGCCACGACGCGCGGTGGCAGCGGTGGTGGGGGCGGTCGTTCGTCGCCGGCAGCGTCCTCGCCCCGTTCCTCCTCGGTGCGTTCGCGGGGCACTGGCTCGCCGGTAGCCCCCGGCACCTCCCCCTCGTCCGGCTTGTAACCGGGGCAGC